>JAEXTE010000149.1 GCA_023453655.1 Pseudomonadota bacterium | reverse complement strand
CCCTCCCCCGCACGCGGGGGAGGGAGTGAATGCGATGGGGCGTAAGCCCCCGGCTCCTTCCCACCCGCGTGGAAGGAAGAAGGCTCAGTCGCGCAGCACGTGGTGCGCCAGTTCGTCCAGCACGTCGGGCTTGAGGATTTCCATGTCGCGCCGGTCGACCCTGAGCGCGCCTTCGTCCTGCAGCCGCCGCAGCACGCGGCTCACCGTTTCCGGGGCCAGGCGCAGGTAGTTGGCGATGTCGGTGCGGGCCATGGTCAGACGCATACGCGTGGGCGAGAAGCCGCGCTCGGCGAAGCGCCGCGACAGCATCACGATGAAGGCGGCCAGGCGTTCGTCGGCGGTGAAATTGCCCGACAGCACCGAGGCCTTGCCGATGTCCTGGCTGAGCAGGTTGAACAGGTGCCGCTGCAGCCCGGGCATGCGCCCTGCCAGGGTGGCCATCATCGGGAACGAGAACCGGCACAACATCACCGTGTCCAGCGCCACCGCGTTGCAGGGATAGCGCGCGGCATGGATGGCGTTGAGGCCGATCACCTCGCCGGGCAGGAAGAAGCCCAGCACCTGCTCGCGCCCGCTGGCGTCGTTGACGTAGGTCTTGACCGTGCCCGCGCGCACCGCGGCGATGGCGTTGAAGGGATCGCCTTCGCGGAAAATGTGATCGCCCTCACGGAAAGGGCCGACATGCTCCACCAGCACGTGCAGGTCGCGCAGCAGGCTCTTGTCGTAGCCCTCGGACAGGCACGCGGCCGAGAAGGCGCAGGTGCTGCAGAAGGTGTACGCATCGCCATCGTCGGCGATCGGCGTTCCACCCGGCACCTTCATCGGTTGTTCCTGCACGCGCACGCCCCGTCGTCGCCAGTGGTCAGATGGCCTTCGAGTAGCGCACTCCCTCCGGCTGCGCACCCAGGTACCGGTCGAAACACATGGCAATGATACGCAATAGGGCGCGGCCGCGGGGCGTGGCCCGGATCCAGCCCGGCGGGCATTGCACCAGGCCGTCGTCCTGCAGCGGACGCAGGGCCGCCAGCGCGTCGCTGAAGTACTCGCCGAACGAGATCCCGTAGGCCTTCTCGACGCGGCGCACGTCGATCTCGCCCTGGCACATCAGCTGCTGGATCAGGTCGGCACGCAATACGTCGTCGTTGCCCAGCATCAGTCCGCGCCAGATCGGAAGGCGGCCCTCGTCGACCGCGATCTCCCACGACGGCAGGTCGCGATGGTTCTGGGTAAAGCTGTCGCCGACATGGCTGATCGCGCTGACCCCGAAGCCCACCAGGTCGGTCTGGGCATGGGTGGTGTAGCCCATGAAGTTGCGATGCAGGCTGCCCTCGCGCTGGGCCCGGGCCAGTTCGTCGCCGGGGAGCGCGAAGTGGTCCATGCCGATGTATTCGTAGCCGGCGTCGCCCAGCCGCTGCACCGCCAGTTCCAGCAGCGCCAGCTTGGCTTCCGGGTCGGGCAGGTCGGCGTCCTTGATCTGCCGCTGCGCCTTGAACAGGTTCGGCAGGTGGGCGTAGCCGTAGATCGCCAGCCGGTCCGGGCGGGCGTCGATGACGGTGTCGAGCGTGCGGCCGAAACCGGCCAGGGTCTGCTTCGGCAGACCGTAGATCAGGTCGACGTTGACCGAGCGCATGCCGAAGCGGCGGCAGGCGTCGATGATCGCCAGGGTCTCGTCGATGCCCTGGACGCGGTTGATCGCCTGCTGCACTTCGGGGTCGAAGTCCTGCACGCCCAGGCTGGTGCGGTTGAAGCCGATCGCCGACAGCAGTTCGATATCGGCGGGGGTCACGAAGCGCGGGTCCAGCTCGATCGAGAAATCGCGATCGGCGGCGCGGCTGAAGCTGAAATGGCGCCCGAGGCTGCCCACCAGCTCGCCCAGCAGCTCCGGCGCCAGGAAGTTCGGGGTGCCGCCGCCCAGGTGCAGCTGCACCACCTCGCGGTCGCGGTCGAACAGCGGCGCGACCAGCGCGATCTCGCGCTGCAGGCGATCGAGGTAGATGCGCCCGCGCGCCACGTCGCGGGTGATGATCCGGTTGCAGCCGCAGTAGAAGCACGGGCTCTGGCAGTACGGGATGTGCACGTACAGCGAGAGCTGGCGCGGGATCGGATCCTGGTTGCTGCGCCGCGCCAGGTCCTGGAAGTCGGCCTCGCCGAAGCCCTCGGCGAAATGCGGGGCGGTCGGGTAGGAGGTGTAGCGCGGCCCGGGACGGTCGTAGCGGCGCAGCAGTTCCGCGTCGAAGCGCCAGGTCCTTGCCGGATCGATGGGGGAGATGGTCTGCATGCAGCGCAGTTTCCGCAGTTTCGGCGCGGGCGCCTTGACCCGGATCAAGCGCGCTGCGGGAAGGTGGGCAATTTGTCCACCGGCGGGCGGTCCGGGGCGGGCGGACACCCCGTGGCGGCTGGGGGATAATGATGCCCGGCTCCGTCCCCGACCCTCCCCGCCCCGCCGCGGGCCTCGGTCGCGCCCGGACCGCGGGTCGTGGCGCGTCGCCCGGGGCGCCTTGATTGCGATCAAGGCCCGGCCGCCGCCCCCGCCCTATCCTTCACCCGTTCAACGTCAGGACGCGCCCATGCAACAGGCCGCAACAGCAACTTACAACGACAAGGTGGTCCGCCAGTTCGCGGTCATGACCGTAGTCTGGGGCATCGTCGGCATGGCCGTGGGCGTGCTGATCGCCGCCCAGCTCTACTGGCCCGACCTCACCAAGGGCATTTCGTGGCTCAGCTATGGCCGCCTGCGGCCGCTGCACACCAACGCGGTGATCTTCGCCTTCGGCGGCAGCGCGCTGTTCGCCACCAGCCTGCACGTGGTGCAGCGTACCTGCCACGTGCGGCTGATCTCCGACCGGCTGGCGGCCTTCGTGTTCTGGGGCTGGCAGGCGGTGATCGTCGCCGCCGCGATCACCTTGCCGCTGGGGCTCACCCAGGGCAAGGAATACGCCGAGCTGGAATGGCCGATCGACCTGCTGATCACCGTGGTCTGGGTGGCCTACGCGGTGCTGTTCTTCGGCACCATCGCCAAGCGCCGGGTCAAGCACATCTACGTGGCCAACTGGTTCTATGGCGCGTACATCATCGCCATCGCCCTGCTGCACATCGTCAACAACATCTCGATCCCGGTGGGCTTGGGCAAGTCCTACAGCATCTACACCGGCGCGGTCGACGCGATGGTGCAGTGGTGGTACGGCCACAACGCGGTGGGCTTCCTGCTGACCGCCGGCTTCCTGGGCATGATGTACTACTACGTGCCCAAGCAGGCCGAGCGCCCGATCTACTCCTACCGCCTGTCGATCGTGCACTTCTGGGCGCTGATCGCGGTCTACATGTGGGCCGGCCCGCACCACCTGCAGTACACCGCCCTGCCCGACTGGGCGCAGAACCTCGGCATGGTGTTCTCGCTGATCCTGCTGGCGCCCAGCTGGGGCGGCGCGATCAACGGCATCATGACCCTCTCGGGCGTGTGGCATAAGCTGCGCACCGACCCGATCCTCAAGTTCCTCATCGTCGCGCTCAGCTTCTACATGATCGCGACCTTCGAGGGACCGATGATGTCGATCAAGACGGTCAACTCGCTCTCCCATTACACCGACTGGACCGTGGGCCACGTCCACGCCGGCGCCCTGGGCTGGGTGGCGATGATCTCGATCGGCTCGATCTACGCGCTGCTGCCGCGCCTGCTGGGCCTGCGCGAGATGTACTCGACCAAGTGGATCGACCTGCACTTCTGGCTGCACACCATCGGCGTGGTGCTGTACATCGCCTCGATGTGGATCGCCGGCGTGATGCAGGGCCTGATGTGGCGCGCCACCAACGACGACGGCACGCTGACCTACAGCTTCGTCGAGGCGCTCAACGCCACCTATCCCTACTTCCTGGTGCGTCTGCTGGGCGGCGTGGTGGTGCTGGCGGGCATGTTCCTGATGGCCCTCAACGTCTGGAAGACCTACCGCCAGGGCCAGGCCGTCGCCGCCGACCAGCCGGTGCTGGCGCCCGATCCTTCCCATTCCATTGCCGCCGTGGGCCAGGCCCGCGCCGGAGGCCAGGCATGAGCGAGAACAACCACAAGCCGCACGCGCACGAGAAAGTCGAGAAGAACGTCGGCCTGCTGGCGGTCCTGATCGCGGTCGTCGTCTCCTTCGGGGGCCTGGCCGAGATCGTGCCACTGATGTACCAGGCCGAGGCGATCGAGCCCCTGCCCGGTGTCGAACCCTACCCGGCGCTGGAGCTGGCCGGCCGCGACGTCTACGTGCGCGAGGGCTGCTACAACTGCCACTCGCAGATGGTGCGCACCCTGCGCTTCGAGACCGAGCGCTACGGCCACTACTCGCTGGCCGGCGAGTCGGTCTACGACCGCCCGTTCCAGTGGGGTTCCAAGCGCACCGGGCCGGACCTGGCCCGCGTCGGCGGTCGCTACTCCGACGACTGGCATCGCGTGCACCTGATCAACCCGCGCGACGTGGTGCCCGAATCCAACATGCCGGCCTACCCGTGGCTGGCCTCGAGCAAGGTGGACGGCGAACAGACGGTGCGCCGCATGCGCGCCCTGCAGCGCGTCGGCGATCCCTACACCGACGAGGCCATCGCCCAGGCCCCCGACGCCCTGGCCGGCAAGACCGAGCTGGACGCGGTGGTGGCCTACCTGCAGGGCCTGGGGCGCCACGCGCCGCGCTCGGGCGAAGCCCAGGGAGGTGCCCAGTGATCTCCGGCATCGTCACCGCCGTGCTGCTGGCGTGCTTCGTCGGCGGCTGGATCTGGGCCTGGAGCCCGAAGCGCAAGCATGAATTCGACGAGGCGGCCCAGCTGCCGCTGAACGAGGACCAGGAGTCTTCCCGATGAGCAATGCGTGGTCGTGGTACGTCATCGCACTGGTGGCGCTCAACATCGGCGGCTGCGCCTGGCTGCTGTGGTGGACGGCGCGCCGCCGGCCCGGCGACCCGAAGCCGGAAGAGACCAGCCATGTCTGGGACGGCAACATCACCGAGTACAACAAGCCGCTGCCGCGCTGGTGGATCAACGGCTTCTACCTGACCATCGTGTTCGGCATCGGCTATCTGGTCTGGTACCCGGGCCTGGGCAACTTCGCCGGCACCTCCGGCTGGACCTCGGCCCGCGAGCACGACGCCGACAAGGCGCGGCACGACCGCCTGCTCGAGGAGACCTTCGGCGTCTACGCCAACCAGTCCTTCCAGGCGCTGGCAGCCGACCCGACCGCGATGGAGCTGGGCCGCTCGATCTTCGCCAACACCTGCGCGGCCTGCCATGGCTCCTCCGCCCAGGGCGCGGCCGGCTATCCCGACCTGACCGACGCCACCTGGAACTGGGGCGGCGAGCCGGAGCAGATCCTGCAGACCGTGCTCGACGGACGCCAGGGCATCATGCCGCCGCTGGGCAGCGTGCTCGAGGGCATCGGCGGCGACGTGGCCGTGACCCAGGCCGCCACCTACGTGCGCGCCCTGCGCTCGGAGGACATCGAGGCCACCCTGCGCAACGACTACATGGCCGCGCGCGGCAAGAAATACTTCGACAGCCTGTGCGTGGCCTGCCACGGCCCCGACGGCAAGGGCAACCAGGACCTGGGCGCGCCCGACCTGACCGTGCGCAACACCCTCTACCCCAACACCCTGGACAGCATCCGTACCACGATCATCGAAGGCCGCCACGGCGTCATGCCGGCGCACCGCGATCTGCTGGGCGAGACCCGTGGACGACTGGTGGCCGCTTATGTATGGTCGCTGTCGAACGCCCGGGGAACGGACGCCGCGTCAGGACAGCAATGACCGATTTCACTCAGCCGCGGTTCGACCACCCGCCGCGCCCGATGGCGCAGCGGGTCGGCGCGATCGCCTGGCCGAGTTTCTTCGCCGCGGGCGTGTGCACGATGGTGTTCTTCGCCTTCATCGACCCGATCGCGTTGCGCGACATGACCTTCCCGGACCTGCCGCTGACCCGGGAACTGGGCTACTCGATCGGGTTCTTCATGTTCTGGGCGGCCACGGCCGCCTCCAGCCTGTTCACCTGGATCCTGCTGCGGCCGGCGAGCCGCTTCAACCGGGCGCTGCCGCCCGACTGAGCCGTGCCCGCGCCGGCGCCTCGCGCGCGGCCTGGGACATTCTGTCGCTTTAGCCCCGCGCGCCGATCCCCATACTGGCGGGTGCGCCGGCGCGGCCGCTGCCGTGCCGCGAGCGAACCGGTGGAGCCCTTCGCAACATGACCTTCCGCATCCGCAAGCCGCCCTCCAGCACCTCGCCTGCCCTGCCCGGGAACATGCGATGAGCCGCCACATTCCCATCGACGTGGTCGACGACGGCGGCTCGCTGTACGTCAAGGAGCGCAAGGTCTATCCGCGCGACGTCTCCGGCCCGCTCAACCGCCTGCGCGTGGCGGCGGTGGTCTGGCTGCTGGGCATGTTCTATCTATTCCCCTGGCTGCGCTGGGACGGCCGCCAGGCGGTGCTGTTCGACCTGCCGGCGCGCAAGTTCCACGTGTTCGGCCTGACCTTCTGGCCGCAGGACTTCCTGTTCCTGGCGCTGCTGCTGATCATCGCCGCGCTGGCGCTGTTTTTCTTCACCGCGCTGGCCGGGCGCCTGTTCTGCGGCTACGCCTGCCCGCAGACGGTGTGGACCGAAGTGTTCCTGTGGATGGAGCGCTGGACCGAAGGCGACCGGCCGAAGCGGATGAAGCTCGACGCCGGCCCGTGGACGCGCGAGAAGATCCTGCGCAAGTCCGCAAAGCACGTGCTGTGGGCGGTGTTCGCGCTGTGGACCGGCTTCACATTCGTCGGCTTCTTCACCCCCATCACCGACCTCGGCGCGCGCCTGGCCACGCTGTCCTGGGGCGGCTGGGAGACGTTCTGGGTGCTGTTCTACGCCTTCGCCACCTGGGGCAACGCCGGCTTCCTGCGCGAGCAGGTGTGCAAGTACATGTGCCCCTACGCGCGCTTCCAGAGCGCGATGTTCGACCGCAACACCCTGATCATCGCCTACGACCCGATGCGCGGCGAGCCGCGCGGCCCGCGCAAGCGCGGCCTGCCCAGCGTGTTCGAGCGGGTGCGCGGCCTGCTCGATCCGAAGACCGCCTACGACTACGTGTTCCGCGCCAGCCGGCATCCCTCCGCCGCCACCCAGGCGGCACACGCCACCGGCACCATCACCTGGGACGGCGACCTGGGCGAGGTCAAGCCGCTGCCGAAGTTCCAGTTCGAGGAACTGGGCGACTGCATCGACTGCACCATCTGCGTGCAGGTCTGCCCGACCGGCATCGACATCCGCAACGGCCTGCAGTACGAGTGCATCGCCTGCGGCGCCTGCATCGACGCCTGCGACGAGGTGATGGACAAGATGGGCTACCCGAAGGGCCTGATCCGCTACTCGACGCAGAACGCGATCGACGGCAAGGCCACGCGGGTGCTGCGTCCGCGCATCTTCGTCTACGGCCTGCTGCTGCTCGGCCTGATCGCCGCCTGGGCGGTGGGCGTGGGCACCCGCAGCGACCTGATCGTCGAGGCCCTGCGCGACCGCAACGCGCTGTACCGCGAGACCGCCGGCGGCGCGATCGAGAACGACTACACGCTCAAGCTGGTCAACAAGACCGACCGCGACCGCAGCTTCCGCATCCGCATCGAATCGCCCAACCCGGGCATCGAACTGCGCGACAATGCCGCCGCCGTCGGCGCCCGCGCCGAAGCCGTGGTGTCGGTGCCGGTGGTGCTGGTCGCGCGCGATGGCGCCAGTGGCCGGCACGACGTGCGCTTCATCGTCGAAAGCGATGATGGGGGCAGCCGCGAGGTCGTGGACAGCAGCTTCTTCGGACCCATGTGATGGACAAGCCCAAGCAACCGTTCTGGAAGACCCCGATCATGTGGCTGGTGATCGGCCTGCCGCTGGCCTCGGTGGTCGCCGGTGTCACCCTGGTGATCATCGCCTCGCGCAGCGGCGGCACCGACGTGGTGGCCGAGGACGTGCGCCGTGTCTCGCAGATCCAGACGACCGACCTCGGCCCCGACGCGCAGGCGCGCGAGCTCGGGCTGAGCGCGGTGCTGCGCGCGGACGAGGGCGTGCTGGAGGTGATTCCGGCCACCGGCGAGTTCGACCGCACCGCGCCGCTGCGCCTGGTGCTGCAGCATCCCAGCCGCGGCAGCGAGGACCTCACGCTCGACCTGCCGCCCAGCGACACCGGCTGGCGCCTGCAGCGCGAACTCGACCACGGGCACGACTGGATCGTGGAGCTGGCGCCCGGCGACGGCGCCTGGCGCCTGCACGGGCGCCTGCCCCGACAGCAGCTGGCGACGCGCCTGGCCCCGTCGCTGGCCCAGTAGCGCCGTCCGTGGCGGGTTCCGCCTGCCACCACTGCGGCGAATCGCTGGCGGGCGATCCGCGCCAGCGCGCGGTCGATGGCGACGGCCACGCCTACTGCTGCGACGGCTGCGCTTCGGCCGCCCGCTGGATCCGGGACGCCGACCTGGGCGACTACTACCGCCTGCGCACCGCCAGCGCAGGGCGCGTGGGCACCGATGCGGTCGACCTCTCGGCCTGGGACCGCGAGGACCTGCTGCGCGAACACGCCCACGCCGTGCCGGGCGGGCGCCGCATCACCCTGCTCACCGACGGCATGCGCTGCGCGGCCTGCGCCTGGCTGATCCAGAACGCGCTGCAGCGCGAGGCCGGCGTGGCCGACGTGACCGCCAACGCGGTGACCGGCCGCATCCGCATCGAATGGGACCCGGCGCGCACGCCGCTGTCGCGCGTGCTCGCGCGCCTGGTCTCGCTGGGCTACCGGCCGTGGCTGGCCGGCGGCGATGCGCGCGAGCGCGCACGCACCGCCGAGCGCAACCGCTGGCTGCTGCGCTTGGGGATCGCCGGCATCGGCATGCTGCAGGCGATGATGATGGCTGAGGCGCTGTACCTCGACTTCGACAGCACCATGCCGCCGGCCACGCGCGACTTTTTCCGCTGGCTCACCTTCCTGCTGTCCACGCCGGTGGTGTTCTACTCGGGCTGGCCGTTCCTGGCCGGCATGTGGCGCGAGCTGCGCGCGCGCCATGTCGGCATGGACACGCTGAT
>JAEXTE010000123.1 GCA_023453655.1 Pseudomonadota bacterium | reverse complement strand
GCGGCCGGCTCGACGGCCGGCTGCTGCTGCGGCGCAGCGGGAACGGCAGCGCCGGTCTCGGGCGCCGCCGGGACGTTGGCCGGGGCTGCGGGAGCGGCCGGAACCTGGGACATGACGCCCAGGTCGGCGGTCGGCTGCGGCGCGGTGGCCCGATGGGTCGCGTACCACGCCATGAACAGGGTGATGCCGAAGAAGCTGATGGCCAGCCACTTCGTCGCCTTGGTCAGGAAGCTCGCCGAACCGCGCGCGCCGAACACGGTCGCCGACGCGCCGCCGCCGAAGCCGGACCCGGCCGAGGCGCCGGCACCGCGCTGCATGAGGATCAGCGCGATCATGGCGATCGCGACCAGGACGAACAGGATGTTGAGGATCAACAGCAGCATTGCGGCGTACTCGAAATGTCTTGTGACCTGCGGTCAGCGGGCCGCGGCGCGGGCGATGGCGAGGAAGTCCGCCGCCACCAGCGATGCGCCGCCGATCAGGCCGCCGTCGATGTCCGCCTGGGCGAACAGCTCGGCGGCGTTGGCCGGCTTCACGCTGCCGCCGTACAGGATCGGCAGCGAATCAGCGATTCTAGCATCCCGCGCCGCCACGTGGCCACGGATCAGGGCGTGGACCTCCTGCGCCTGCTCCGGGGAGGCGGTCCGTCCGGTGCCGATCGCCCAGACCGGTTCGTAGGCCACCACGGCGCCCTGGAACCGGGCCACCCCGGCCCGCTCCAGTACCGGCTCGAGCTGGGCGGCGATGACCTCGGCCGTGCGCCCGGCCTCGCGGTCGGCCAGGGTCTCGCCCAGGCACAGGATCGGCACCAGCCCGGCGCTGGACGCGGCCAGGAACTTCTTCGCGACCAGGTCGCTGTTCTCGTGGTGGTACTGGCGGCGCTCGGAGTGCCCGACCAGGCCGTAGCGCGCGCCCACGTCCAGCAGCATCCGCGCCGAGACTTCGCCGGTGTAGGCGCCTTCCTCGTTGTGGCTCACGTCCTGGGCGCCGAAGGCGATGGGGCGATCCTCGAAGTCCTCGATCAGGTCGCCGAGGTAGGGCAGCGGCGGCAGGACCACGATGTCCACGCCCTGGATCGGGAGTTCGGCGGCGAGTGCGCCGACCAGGCCGGTGGCGAAGTCCCGGGTGCCGTTGAGCTTCCAGTTTCCGGCTACGATCCTGCGGCGCATCGCCTGCCCCTGACGTGTGAAGGGCGCAAAGGATAGCCGACGCCACCCGTCCCTGCCCGAGGACCCACACCGTGACCGACCCCCGTGGCCATGCCCTCGTGACCGGCGCCTCCAGCGGCATCGGCGAAGCCATCGCCCGCGAATACGCGCGGCGCGGGGTGCCGCTGGTCCTGACCGCGCGGCGCACCGATCGACTGGGGGCCCTGGCGGCCGGGCTGCGCGCCCGGGTACCGGTGCACGTGCTGCCCGCCGACCTCGCCGACCCTGATGCACCGGCGCGGCTGGTCGATGCGATCGCCGCGCTTGGCGTGCCGGTCCGCATCCTGGTCAACAACGCGGGATACGGCGTGCCCGGACGCTACCTGCGCAGCGACTGGAACACCCACGCCGCCTTCCTGCAGGTGATGGTCGGCGCGGTCTGCGAACTGACCTGGCGCCTGCTCCCGTCGATCCGCGACAGCGGCGCCGGCCGCATCCTCAACGTCGCCTCCTTCGCCGCGCTCGTGCCCTCGGCCGACGGCCAGACGCTGTATGCGCCGGCCAAGGCCTTCATGGTGAAGTTCAGCGAATCGCTGGCGCTCGAGAACGCCGACGCGGGGGTGCACGCGACGGCGCTGTGCCCGGGCTTCACCTGGTCGGAATTCCATGACGTCACCGGCACCCGCGCGATGATGTCGAAGCTGCCGCGCTGGCTGTGGCTGGAGGCCGCGGACGTGGCCCGCGCCGGCATCGACGGCGTCGAGCGCGGAGAGGTGGTGGTGGTGCCGGGCGCGGTCTACCGCGCGCTGCGCGTGGCGACGCGCCTGATGCCCGAGCGCTTCCTGCTGCGTCGCATGGCGAAGAACTCCGCGCGCATCCGCAGCACGGAATAGGCGCCCGCGGGCGCTTCGCACGACAAGCCCGTGTAGGAAAACCCTGATTCCGCGCCGCCCCTGTCCGCGGCGGTGCGGGCGGGGCGTTGGACTGTGCGGACATGCAGCACGGAGATGGACCGCCGCGCGTGAAGGGGCCGCGCGGCGCGAAGGCAAGGACGAGGCGGAGCGCGCCTCCCCCAACGCAACGGCATCGACCGCACCGCCGCACGGCGGCGCGCAGGGGTCGTACTGCCCGTCCCGCAGCGGCGAATTCCCGCCGCCGCGACCCAGAGCAAAGGCAACCGCAGATGAAATCCAGCACGACCCTCCATGCATCCCGCACGACGACCATGCAGTGCGCGGCCATCGCCCTGATCGCCACCGGCTCCATCGCCGGCGCCGTGCAGGCCTCGGAGAAAGTGGTGCGCACGCCGCAGGGCGACGTCACCGTCCTCACCGCCAGCAGCGAATCCCAGCGCAAGATCCCCGACTCGGCGGTGGCGCATCCTTTCGCCACCGAGAAGCAGCGCGCCGCGGCGGCGCCGCTGCCCTGGCCCGCCGACGCGCGAGTGCAGCCCAAGGACGCCGAGGCCGCGCTGCCCGCGCCGCGCCAGCCGTTCCTGGACAACACCCGGCAAGGCGGCAGCCCCCTGCCCTTCGCCGACTACCAGGCCCGCCAGCAGTGCGGCGAGGCCTGGCGCCGGCTCGAGGCGCTGGCAGGCACCGAGGTCGAGCAGCCGGCCAAGGATTCGGCCGACAAGGACGGCGCCCACCATCCCTACCTGCGCTATCCCGGCAATTACTACACCTTCCAGTGGACGGCCGCGCCCTGGAACAAGATCGGCAAGCTCTACTTCACCACGCCCGGCGGCGGCAGCTCCTACTGCACCGCCAACGTCGCCAGCGGCAACTCGGTGATCATCACCGCGGCCCACTGCGTGTACACCCGCGGCCAGGGCTTCAACCGCAACTTCGTGTTCGTGCCGGCCGACCGTTACGGCGTCGCGCCGTACGGCCGCTACGGCTGGCAGTCGGCGACCGTGCTCAACAACTGGATCAGCGACGGCGGCCGGCGCTGGGACGTTGCGGTGATCCGCCTCTCCGGCGAAGCGACCACCGGCCAGCCTGTGACCAACTACGTCGGCTGGCTGGGCCGCAGCTGGGACTGGGGCTACGACCAGCAGATCTACTCGCACGGCTACGCCAGCAACCTCAGCACCCAGTACACGCACATCTGCGCCGGACGCAGCTACAGCTCCGGCTGGGAGGGCACCGACGTGCTGGTGCAGGGCTGCGACATGACCTACGGCAGCAGCGGCGGCGGCTGGCTGCGCAACTACACGCCGAACTCGCACGCGGGCAACCACGTCAACGGCGTGGTCAGCGGCCCGCACATCGGCGATTTCGGCAACAGCTACGTCGGCCCGCGCTTCAGCAGCGCCAACATCGTGCCGCTGTGCAACGTGGCCGGCTGTTGAGGCCGGATCGACGTCCCGGCCGGCGATGCGCCTGCACCGGCAGCTCGGCAGGACCGGAGCGTCCTGCCTTGCCGACCGTCTACGGCGCGGCTTCCGTACCTGCCGGCACGATCGCGAGATCGTCCGCCGGCAGGCCGCGCAGATGGCGGCGGATCGCATCGCGGGCGGGCTGGTCCCATTCGTCGCGCCAGGCGCAGTGCCGGCCGTCGGCGACCTGCCCGTAGTAGCCGAGGTTGCCCGCCGCTCCCAGCAATGCGAACGCCGGCAGCGCGGCGCGCGCGCTGGCATGGCCGGCCGGCGCGCCCAGCCAGTGGACGTGCGGGTTGTCTAGCACCAGCAGGCCGCGCGGCGCCACCAGCGCCAGCACCGCGTGCTGGTCGATCGGCAGGCGCCCCACGTCCTCGGCGAACGCGGCGAAGGCGTCCCCCAGCCAGGGCTGCTCGCCGAACGCGCTGTGCGGCGGCTGCGCCCCGCCGGTGCTCACGCCACGCCACAGCGGCACACCGCCCGCGCCGGATTCGACCGGGATCGTCAACGCGATACGCGTGTCGAAAGCGCCCGCCGCGAGCGCGCCCTTGCCATAGCGCGAACAGCCGCTCACCGCGACCCCATCGCCACGCAGCAGGCCTGGCAATTGCCCGATCGCGTCCACCAGCCGGCTCACGCCCCAGGACCAGGCCATCAGCGTGCCGGTGGCATCCTGCGCCCCGCCGTGCAGCGCATAGTAGGCGCCGCGCCGTTCGCGCGACTGTCCGGTTTCGGCGCCGACCTGGGTGGGGTCGAACTTCAGCAGCGCCACGCCCTCGGCGTCGAGCAGCGCCGGATCGACGCCCCCGCCCGGCCCCAGAAGGACCATCACCGGATACGGTCCTGGCCCCGGCGGCAGGTGCAGCTCGGCCTCGAAGCCCGCCTCGCGTCCGTCCCGGCGGACCACGACCTGCAGCCGGCCATCGACGATACGCGCCGTCACCGCTGCGTCGTCGGGGCCCTTCCCGCCATACACATGCGCCTCTGCGGTCGCGCGCAGCGCAGCCCGGCGGCACGGCCAGCCGACCGCCGCGACGGGCGTGCCGTCGGACCTGCGCAGCAGGTCCGGCACGCCGGCGTGCGCTTCGAGTGGTGCGAGCGGCGCCACGCAGGCGTCCGCGGCCTTCGCCCATGCGAACGACGGCGCCAGCGCGGTGGCCAGGACCACCAGGCGGAACAGGATCGA
>JAEXTE010000115.1 GCA_023453655.1 Pseudomonadota bacterium | reverse complement strand
CCCGGCGCCCGCGCCCCGGGCGGCGGCGACGAGCGGCGACGAGACGCTCGACAACGCCGTGGCGGCCGTGGTCGTCGCGGCGCTGGCCGAGCAGATGAACACCGCCTCGATCGAGGCGAGCATCGATTCCTACGAGGTCGCCATCGCCAGCGTGCGCGACCGCACCGTCAGCGGGCAGGGCCGGATGCGGCTGGGCGGGGACGAGGAGTGGATCGGCTTCCGCTACAGCACGGTCTACGACACGACCTTCTCCAGCGCCGGCTATCCGCGCCTGACCATCGGCGGCGTGTCCGCCGGGGAGCGCGAAGTGCCCAACGATGCCGGCCTGGTGCGCGAACTGGAGGACCGGGTCGCGCTGGAGCTCGACCGCCAGTTCACCGGCCGTTCCGCGCGGCTGCAGCTCGACGACATCAGCACGGTGCAGGGCGGCGGCCGGCTGCTGCGCATCAATGCGCAGGGCATCGCCGACTTCGGGCTGGACGGCAGCACCCCGGTGCGGATCGAGGCCCTGTACGACCATGTCGCCGGCGCCTGGCAGCGGGTGAATTACGAACTCGGGGTGGCGGCGCGCTGACCGCGTCCGGTGTCCGCCTGCTGCGGGACAGGGCGGCCCACGGAGGACCGGTGATCCGCGAGGCGGACTAGCGTTGCCGCCCGCGGTCGCGCGGGTCGTCGGCCTGTTCGCGCCCGCCTGCGAATGCGAACAGGCGGACCAGCCGCGCGGCCAGCCGCCTGATGCCTTCCATCGATCGCGCATCGGCCGTCGCCGCGCGTCGCCCTTGCGTGATCGCGCCGGACGCGGGCGCCCGGGCGGGTGAAGCCGAAGTCGGCGACACCGCCGGTCGCCCCACGGGCGCAGGGGCCGCGACCGGAGGCGCCAGCGGGGCGCTCCCGCCACGCCGCAGGCGTTGGCCCGACGCCGGCGCCATGCCGAAGCCGGCGCGCAGCCAGTTGTTGATGGCGCCGGCGGTCAGGCGTGGATCCCAGCGCGCCTTCGACTGCGCGTACATCGCCTCGAGCAGGCCGTCGAACCCATCGAGGCCCAACGACGCGGCATAGCCCTCCAGGTCGCGCCGTGGGTCGGGAAACGCGGGGGCGGCGGTGGTCGCGCCCTGGTCGCCAGTGGCCGTCCGCCACTGCGACAGTGAAGTAGCCGCACCGTTCAACAGGAACGGCTACTGCGCCGCGCCGGCGTACCGGTTGCTGCCCGAGAACGCGAAGCCGCCACCCTCCAGCCGGATGGCGGGGTTGTCGCCGGGGTTGTGCACGATGTTGTCGCGGTAGGCGCTGGCGGCGCCGACGGCGAGCCCCACCGCCGGCGAGCCGCGGCTGGCCTGCAGGTTGGCGACCACGTTGCCGCTGACCACCAGGTCCCGCACGCGCGTGCCGGCGGTCCTCAGTCCCCAGGTGTTGCCGATGCCCGAGCGCTGGTGCACCAGCAGGTTGCGGTCGATCTCGCCGCCCAGCCAGTCCTGGGCCTCGATGCCCCAGGACAGCGATCGGTTGGTGGGGCGCGCGCGACCGATGTCGGTCAGCACGTTGTGCCGGATCACCACGTCCTGGAAGCGGTCGGCCCCGGCCGAATTGCCGCCGATGCTGATGCCGATCTCGCCCTCGGCGTAGAGGTTGTCGTCGATCACCACCGCGCGCGAGGGTTCGCCGGTCGAGGCGGTCCACTTGCTGCCGATCGAGGAGGCGCGCAGGAACAGGTTGCGCTGGAACACCACCCCGTTGGCGGAACTGAAGTAGGTGTTGTGGTTGAACATCGTCGCCTGGCCTTCGGCCTGGGCGTTGTTGCCCTCGCGCGACTGGATGCGCCAGCCGTTGTGGTCGAACAGGTTCTCCTGCAGCAGGACGGCCGGCTGCACCGGCTGGCCTGCGCCGACATGGTACATGCCCTGGGCGTGGCCGCCGGTGGCGTAGTTGCCCGAGATGATGCTGCGGCGGACCACGAAGCGGGTGATCGGCGCGTTGCCGCTGCTCGAGCGCGAACCGGTCAGCACGTTGTTGGAGTAGGCGCGGAACACGCAGTCCTCGATCAGCACGTCGCGGACCTGGCGGCGGTCGCTCTCGGGCCGGGTGAACACGCTGATGCCGCTGGAGCCTTCGAAACCGGTGAAGTGCGGCCCCGCGCTGTCGCGGGTGTGGGCCCAGAAGCGGATGCCGACGATGGCCACGTTCACCAGCGAGACGTTGCCGATCCCCTTGTCCGCGCCGGTGCGCAGTTCCGGCCGCGCGCCGCTGCCCCAGGGCGCCACCACCGCGCGCGCTTCGGGCGAGCGGCCGCGGCGGATGTCCAGCCGCTCGTTCCAGACCCGGCCGGCGCGCAGCAGCAGCCAGTCCGGCTGGTCCTCGCGCAGTCCGGCCTGGGCGGCGGCCAGGGTGCGGAAGGCGCGGATGGCGCCGCGCGGCGATTGCGGATCCGTCCCCACCGCCGGATCGCCGGGCAGGTAGATCGCGCCGGTGGCGTCGTTGCCCTGCTGCGAATCGACGTAGACCAGGCGGCTGTCGGAGGCTGGCGACAGGCGGGTCCAGCCCGCCTGGTCCTGCGGCGGCAGGCGGAAGTCGGCCACTCCGATCGGATCGGCGGCCAGCGCGGCGGCCGGGAGCAGCAGGCAGGCCAGCGCCAGCCAGGCCACGAGCGGAAAGGCGGAACGCAGGGAAAGACGCCCGCGGCGCGCGGGCAGGTCGTGCTGGGACATCCGATATCCTCTGGCAGACGGGACGGCCAGGCGCTGCCTGGCGCGGTTCCCCCCCGGCTCCGTGCCGGCCGACCTTACTGCACCGCAGGGGCCCGCGTCACGCTGGGACCAACCCGCGCGGGCGTCGGTCGTCCGGGGTCGCGTGCGGGTTCCGGGCGGCAGCTTCAGCCGCCGCTTGCTATGGTGCGCACCCCGGTTCCCGCTCCCCCGAACGACGTGCCTCGCGCCAGGACCCCATCGCCAGACCCCGGCGGCGACCTGCTCGATACCGACCGCAGCGCGCTGCGACCGCTGGCCGAGCGCATGCGCCCGCGCACCATCGAGGAGATGGTGGGCCAGCGCCGGCTGGTCTCGCCCGGATCGGCGCTGCGCCAGTCGATCGAGGCCGGCGCGGTGCATTCGATGGTGCTCTGGGGCCCGCCGGGCTGCGGCAAGACCACGCTGGCCCTGCTGCTGGCCCGCTATGCCGACGCGGATTTCCGCTCGGTCTCGGCGGTGCTGTCGGGGCTGCCCGAAGTGCGCCAGGTGCTGGCCGAGGCCGGGCACCGCTTCGCCGAAGGGCGGCGCACGGTGCTGTTCGTGGACGAGGTGCACCGCTTCAACAAGGCGCAGCAGGATGCCTTCCTGCCGCACATCGAACGCGGCACGATCGTCTTCGTCGGCGCCACCACCGAGAACCCTTCGTTCGAACTGAATTCGGCGCTGCTGTCGCGCTGCCGGGTGCACGTGATGGAGGCGGTATCGGCCGAGGACATCCAGTCCGCCCTGCAGCGGGCGCTGGAGGACAGCGAGCGCGGGCTGGGCGGCCGCGGACTGCGGATCGCAGACGAGCAGCTGCTGCTGATCGCCAGCGCCGCCGACGGCGACGTGCGCCGCGGTCTGACCCTGCTCGAGATCGCCGCCGAGCTGGTGGGCGAAGGCGGCACGATCACCACCGACGTGCTGGACCAGGTGCTGGCCGACCGCACCCGCCGCTTCGACAAGGGCGGCGAGCAGTTCTACGACCAGATCTCGGCGCTTCACAAATCGGTGCGCAGTTCCAATCCCGACGCCGCGCTGTACTGGCTGGCGCGCATGCTCGACGGCGGCTGCGATCCCGTCTACCTGGCGCGGCGCCTGACCCGCATGGCGGTGGAGGACATCGGCCTGGCCGATCCGCGCGCGCTGCAGATGTCGATCGACGCCTGGGACACCTATGAGCGCCTCGGCAGCCCGGAAGGCGAACTGGCGCTGGCCCAGGTGGTGCTCTACCTGGCCAGCACCGCCAAGTCGAATGCCGCCTATGTCGCCTTCAAGGCGGCGCGCCGCGACGTGGCCGAGTACGGTACCCAGGAAGTGCCGATGCACCTGCGCAACGCGCCGACGAAGCTGATGAAGCAGCTTGGATACTCGAAGGGCTACCAGTACGACCACGACAGCGAGGGCGGGGTGGCCCTGGACCAGACCGGTTTCCCCGACGCGATGGGCGAGCGCACCTACTACCAGCCGGTGGAGCGGGGCATGGAGCTCAAGCTCAAGGAAAAGCTCGACGGGCTGCGGGCCGCGCGTGCGGG
>JAEXTE010000040.1 GCA_023453655.1 Pseudomonadota bacterium | reverse complement strand
TGCCCTTCATCCAGACCGACGTCGCCATCAACCAGGGCAACTCCGGCGGCCCGCTGCTCAACACGCGCGGCGAGGTGATCGGCATCAACTCGCAGATCTTCAGCAACTCCGGCGGCTACATGGGCGTCGCCTTCGCGATTCCGATCGACGTGGCGATGAACGTGGTGGACCAGCTCAAGAAGACCGGCCGCGTGCAGCGCGGACAGCTGGGCGTACAGTTCCAGGCCAGCGGCATCACCTCCGAGCAGGCGCGCGGCTTCGGCCTGCCGGACACGCTGGGCGCGCTGGTGAGCGAGGTGGTGCCGGGCAGCCCCGCCGACAAGGTCGGCATCGAGCCGGGCGACGTGATCCGCAGCGCCGACGGCGTGACGATCCGCCAGCCGGGCGACCTGCCGCCGATCGTGGGCAACAAGGTGCCGGGCACGAAGATGAAGATCGTGGTGTTCCGGGAGGGCCGCGAGCGGACCTTCGACGTCACCCTGGCCCAGCTCGACGAGGAGGCCGTGTCGAACGCGCCGTCGCGTCCGGGCGAGGCGCCCACGCCGGCCAGCCAGGCCAATGCGCTGGGTCTGGTCGCCCAGGAGCTCACCGATGCCCAGCGCCGCCAGCTCGGCCTGGAGGCGGGCGAGGGCGTGCGCATCGTGCGCGTCGAGGGTGCCGCGCGCTCGGCCGGCCTGTCGCCGGGCGACGTGGTGCTGCGGGTCGGCCGCAAGCCGGTGGGCAGCCCCGCCGCCCTCGACCGCGAACTGCGCGGAGTGAAGGCGGGCGAAACCGTGATGCTGCTGGTCCGCAGCCAGGGCGGCGGCAGCCGCTTCGTGGCGATCACCGCGGGCGAAGACGAGTAAGCCCCCGGGGCCGGGCGGGCACGGTCCGCCCGGTCGAGCCGGAAGGGCCGGGCCGCCCCGGTGGCGAATGCCGGCCGGGCCGGCAGCTGCGCTATGCGATAATCTCCGGCTGTCCCGACGCTGGCCCGCTGCCGCTCCCCCATGTCCGACCCGATGCGGCAGATCCGCAATTTCTCCATCATCGCCCACGTCGACCACGGCAAGTCGACGCTCGCCGACCGCATCATCCAGCTGTGCGGCGGCCTGACCGAGCGCGAGATGGAAGCGCAGGTGCTCGACAACAACCCGATCGAGCGCGAGCGCGGCATCACCATCAAGGCGCAGTCGGTGTCGGTGCCCTACACCGCGCGCAACGGCGAGACCTACCACCTCAACTTCATCGACACCCCCGGCCACGTCGACTTCAGCTACGAGGTCAGCCGCTCGCTGGCCGCCTGCGAGGGCGCGCTGCTGGTGGTCGATGCCGCGCAGGGCGTGGAGGCGCAGTCGGTCGCCAACTGCTACACCGCGGTCGAGCAGGGCCTGGAAGTGGTGCCGGTGCTCAACAAGATCGACCTGCCCACCGCCGATATCGATCGCGCCAAGGCCGAGATCGAGGCGGTGATCGGCATCGACGCCTCCGACGCGGTGGCGGTCAGCGCCAAGACGGGGCTGAACGTGCAGGAGGTGCTCGAGGCGATCGTGCACCGCATCCCGCCGCCCAGGCGCCGCGAAACCGACAAGCTGCAGGCGCTGATCATCGACTCCTGGTTCGACAACTACCTGGGCGTGGTCTCGCTGGTGCGCGTGATGCAGGGCGAGGTCAAGTCCGGGGACAAGCTGCTGGTGATGTCCACCGGCCGCGCGCACCAGGTGGACGGCGTCGGCGTGTTCACGCCCAAGCGCAAGGTCACCGGCAAGCTCTCGGCCGGCGAGGTGGGCTGGATCACCGCGTCGATCAAGGACGTGCACGGCGCGCCGGTGGGCGACACGCTCACCCTGGCCGGCGACCCCGCGCCCGCGCCGCTGCCGGGCTTCCAGGAGATGCAGCCGCGCGTGTTCGCCGGCCTGTTCCCGGTCAACGCCGAGGACTACCCGGACCTACGCGAAGCGCTGGAAAAGCTGAGGCTCAACGACGCCGCGCTGCGCTTCGAGCCCGAGAGCTCCGAGGCGATGGGCTTCGGCTTCCGCTGCGGCTTCCTCGGCATGCTGCACATGGAGATCGTGCAGGAGCGCCTGGAGCGCGAGTACGACCTCGACCTGATCTCCACCGCGCCCACGGTGGTGTACGAGGTGCTGCGCACCGACGGCGAGATCATGCCGCTGGACAACCCGGCCAAGCTGCCGCCGGTGAACCAGATCGAGGAAGTACGCGAGCCGATCATCCGCGCCAACATCCTCACCCCCGAGGCCTACATCGGCGCCATCATCAAGCTGTGCGAGGACAAGCGCGGCAGCCAGATCGGCATCCAGTACCTGGGCAGCCAGGTGCAGATCAGCTACGAGCTGCCGATGGCCGAGGTGGTGCTCGACTTCTTCGACAAGCTCAAGTCGGTCAGCCGTGGCTACGCCTCGCTCGACTACCACTTCGTGCGCTTCGAGGCCGGTCCGTTCGTGCGCGTGGATACGCTGATCAACGGCGACCGGGTCGACGCGCTGTCGATCATCGTCCACCGCAGCCATGCCGACCGCCGCGGCCGCGAGCTGACCGAGAAGATGAAGGACCTGATCCCGCGCCAGCAGTTCGACGTGGCGATCCAGGCCGCGATCGGCTCGCAGATCATCGCCCGCACCACGGTCAAGGCGCTGCGCAAGAACGTGCTGGCCAAGTGCTACGGTGGCGACATCAGCCGCAAGAAGAAGCTCCTCGAGAAGCAGAAGGAGGGCAAGAAGCGGATGAAGCAGGTGGGCCGGGTCGAGATCCCGCAGGAAGCGTTCCTGGCGGTGCTGCAGGTGGACAACAAGTAAGGATGGCCTGACATGATGAAATGGTTCGAGCTCGGGCTGGTCGTGCTGACCTTCGCCACCGGCATCACCTGGCTGCTCGACCGGCTGTTCTTCGCGAAGCGGCGCGCCCGGCGGGCCGGACTGCTCGAGGAGAAGGAGCCGGTCGTCGTCGACTATGCACGCGCCTTCTTCCCGGTCCTGTTCGTGGTGCTGGTGCTGCGCAGCTTCATCGCCGAGCCGTTCCGCATCCCGTCCAGCTCGATGATGCCGACCCTGCTGATCGGCGCCTTCATCCTGGTCAACAAGTTCAGCTACGGCATCCGCCTGCCGGTCAACAACCGCAAGGTGATCGCGCTGGGCGAGCCGCAGCGTGGCGACGTGGTGGTGTTCCGCCCGCCGCACCATCCCGACCAGGACTGGATCAAGCGCGTGGTCGGCCTGCCCGGCGACGTGGTGGCCTATCGCGACAACATGGTCTACGTGAACGGCGAACCCTTCTCCTACGGCGAGCCGCAGAGCTACCAGGGCACCGGCCGGGGCAGCGACATGACCGGCGCCGGCCTGATCGCCGAGACCATGCCCGGCCGCACCCACCACGTGCTCGAGACCCGGCGACCGGGCATGCTCGATCCGGGCGAGGGCGAGTGGCGCGTTCCGGAGGGCGAGTATTTCGTGATGGGCGACAACCGCGACCGCAGCGACGACAGCCGGTTTTGGGGTACGCTGCCGGAGAGCCAGTTGCGCGGAAAAGCGTTCCTGGTGTGGATGAACCTCGACAGCAGCGCGCCGGGCTGGATCGACTGGGGCCGGATCGGCAGCCGCATTCCGTAGCGCCGGCGCGGAAGGCTGTCGGCAGGCCGGCACATCTGCAGCAAACGGGGGATCGAAAATCATGGGTATGCGTCGCAGGCAGGGCGGCATCACGCTGCTGGGCTTCATTTTCGTGGCCGGCCTGGTCGGCTTCCTGGTGTTCATGGGCATCAAGCTGTTCCCCATGTATTCCGAGTACTACAGCGTCAAGCAGGCGCTCAAGAGCCTGGCGGCCGAGCCGGGGGTGGGCAACTACTCGCCGGGCCGGATCCAGGACCTGTTCTTCCGCCGGCTCGAGATCAGCTACGCGTCCAATATCAGGAAGGAACACGTCAAGATCGTGCGCAAGGACGCCGGCTGGCAGATGGACGTCCAGTACGAAGTGCGCAAGCCGATGATCGCCAACCTCGACGCGGTGGGCCGGTTCCACGCCAGCCAGCACCTGACCGGTACCGGTGCCGCCAACTGATCCGCCCGCGGTCTTCGACGCGCACGCGTTCGCCGACCCCGCCCTGCTGCGGCAGGCGCTGACCCACCGCAGCGCCGGCGCGCCGCACAACGAGCGGCTGGAGTTCCTCGGCGACGCGGTGCTGGGCCTGATCGTGTCCGAGGCGCTGTACGCACGCTGGCCCAAGGCCGACGAGGGTTCGCTGACCCGCGCCCGCGCCGAGCTGGTGCGAGAGTCCTCGCTGGCCGAGGTGGCGCGCCGCCTGGCGATCGGCGAGCGGCTCACGCTGGGCCCGGGCGAGATGAAGTCGGGCGGCCACCGGCGCGACTCGATCCTGTCCGACGCGCTGGAGGCGGTGATCGGGGCGATCTACCTCGACGCCGGCTTCGAGGCCTGCCGCCGGGTGGTCCTGCCCTGGTTCGAACAGGCGGTGTCGGCGGTGCCGGCCAGCAAGGTCGGCAAGGACGCCAAGACCCGCCTGCAGGAGTGGCTGCAGGGCCGGCAGAAGCCGCTGCCGCAGTACGAACTGAAGTCCGAGAGCGGCGAGGAGCACGCGCGCGTGTTCGTGGTCCGCTGCGTGGTGTCGGACCCGCCGGCCGCGGGCGAGGGCGAGGGCGGTTCGCGCCGCGCCGCCGAGCAGGTGGCCGCGGCGGCGGTGCTGGAACAGCTCGAATCGGGCGCCTGAGCCCGGCTGCGGGGCACGATCACCCGCCCCGGCGGGCAAACCCCCTACAATCCGCGCCATGTCGCAGACCCCACCCGCCGCGCATCGCGCCGGCCATCTCGCCGTCATCGGCCGTCCCAACGTCGGCAAGTCCACCCTGGTCAACGCCCTGGTGGGCGCCAACGTCAGCATCGTGTCCAACCGTCCGCAGACCACGCGCCACCGGCTGCTGGGCATCGCCACCGTGCCCGGCGGCCAGCTGGTCCTGGTCGACACGCCCGGCCTGCATCGCGAAGGCGGCAAGCTCGCATCGTCCGCGCTCAACCGCGTGCTCAACCGCGCCGCGCGCGGCGCCCTCGAAGGCGTGGACGCCGCCGCGCTGGTGGTCGAGGCCGGGCGCTGGGACGAGGAGGACACCCTGGCCTACGACACCCTGCGCGCCAGCGGCCTGCCGGTAGTGCTGGTGGTCAACCAGGTCGACCGCATCGCCGACAAGGCCAGCCTGCTGCCCTACCTGCAGAAGGTGACCGAAGCGCGCGACTTCGCCGCCGTGCATCCGGTCTCTGCGCTCAAGCGCACCGGCCTGGAGTCGCTGGTGGCCTCGTTGCTGCAGCAGCTGCCCGAGCAGCCGGCGCTGTACGGCGAGGACGAGATCACCGACCGCAGCCAGCGTTTCCTCGCCGGCGAACTGCTGCGCGAGCAGCTGATGCGCCAGCTCGGCGCCGAGCTGCCCTACGCAACCACGGTCGAGATCGAGTCGTTCACCGAGGAGCCCTCGCCGAAGGCGGGGGTGATGTACCGCATCGGCGCGGTGATCTGGGTGGAGCGCGAGGGGCAGAAGGCGATCGTGATCGGCAAGGGCGGGATGCGCCTGCGCGATATCGGCAAGCGTGCGCGCGAGCGCATGGAACAGCTGTTCGACGCCAAGGTGTTCCTGCAGACCTGGGTGCGCGTGCGCGAGGGCTGGTCGGACGACGAATCCGCGCTGCGCACCCTCGGCTACGAATAAGCGCCGCGCGGGACGCGGGCCTCCGTGCGCTACGACGCCGAACCGGCCTACATCCTCCACGCGCGCGCCTGGCGCGAGACCAGCCTGCTGGTCGACGTGCTGACGCAGTCGCACGGACGCCTCGGTCTGCTGGCGCGCGGCGTGCGCGGGCCGCGCAGGCAGGCGCAGTTCGCGGCGCTGCAGCCGCTGCAGCACGTGCGGCTGACGGCGGTGCAGCGCGGCGAACTGGCCAACCTGGTGTCGGTGGAAGCGCTGGACGCGCCGCCGCCCCTGCCGGGCCACGCTGCGCTCGCGGTGTTCTACGTCAATGAACTGCTGCTGCGGCTGGCGCCGCGGCAGGATCCGCATCCCGAGCTGTATGCGCTGTACGGCCAGCTGCGCGCGCAGCTGCACGATGCCCCGGCGCTGGCCTGGAACCTGCGCCGCTTCGAACGCGACCTGCTGGAGGCGCTGGGCTTCGGTTTCGACCTGGCGCACGACGGCGACGGCGCACCGATCGATCCCGCGGCCCGCTATCGCCTCGATGCCGAACATGGCCCGCGCCGGGTGCTGGGCGAGCGAGTGGGCGAGTCGCGCGCGCGCTACGCCACCGGCAGCGCGCTGCTGGCGCTGGCCGGGGACCGCCGGCCGGATGCGCCCGACCTCGACAGCCTGCGCGGCGCCATGCGCGACGTGCTCTCGCAGCACCTCGGACCGCGTGGGCTGAAGTCGTGGCAGCTCGCGGGCGAACTGGGAAGGTTCTCGCGCCCGGCCGATCAGGCGCCCGACAGCGTGTCCTGAGCCGCGGCGTCGAACGCCCGCAGCGCCTCGGCCGAGC
>JAEXTE010000423.1 GCA_023453655.1 Pseudomonadota bacterium | reverse complement strand
ACGACCGCAGCCTGGCCGGCTGGGGGCTGGCGAGCTTCGCGGCGACCGAGCGTGCGCAGTCGTTCCACGCCAACCTCATCTACTCCCCGTTCCCGAAGCTGGATATCGGCGCCGAGATCGGCTGGGGCCAGCGCGAACTCGAGGACGCCCGCAAGGGCGACCTGAGGCGCATCCAAACGACCGTCAAATACACCTTCTGAAGGAAGCGACGATGTCCACAACCGCAGCACGCAGTCCCGCCGTCCAGACCGGCGGCATGAGCAAGGAGCACCGCAAGGTGATCCTGGCCTCGAGCCTCGGCACCGTGTTCGAGTGGTACGACTTCTACCTCTACGGCTCGCTCGCGGCGGTCATCGCGGTGCACTTCTTCTCGTCCCTGGCCCCGGGACCGGCGTTCATCATGGCGCTGCTCACCTTCGCCGCCGGCTTCGCGGTCCGCCCCTTCGGCGCGCTCGTGTTCGGCCGCCTCGGCGACCTGATCGGACGCAAGTACACCTTCCTCATCACCATCGTGATCATGGGCATCTCGACCTTCCTGGTCGGCGTCCTGCCCACGTACGAGACCATCGGCATCGCGGCACCCATCATCCTGGTCGTCCTGCGATGCCTGCAGGGCCTGGCGCTGGGCGGCGAGTACGGCGGCGCGGCGACCTATGTGGCCGAGCACGCCCCGATGGGCAAGCGCGGCCTGTACACCAGCTTCATCCAGACCACCGCCACCGTCGGCCTGTTCCTGTCGCTGCTGGTGATCCTGGGCTGCCGCATGGTGCTGGGCAACGAGGCCTTCGCCGAGTGGGGCTGGCGCGTGCCGTTCCTGATCTCGTTCCTGCTGCTGATCATCTCGATCTGGATCCGCATGCAGCTCAACGAGTCGCCGCTGTTCCAGAAGATGAAGGAAGAAGGCACCCGCTCCAAGGCGCCGCTGACCGAGAGCTTCGGCACCTGGAGCAACGGCAAGATCGTGCTGCTGGCCCTGCTGGGCGCGACCGCCGGCCAGGCCGTGGTGTGGTACGCGGGCCAGTTCTATGCGCTGTTCTTCATGACCCAGACGCTGAAGGTCGATCCGATCACCGCCAACCTGTTCATCGCGGCGGCGCTGGCGATCGCCACCGGCGGCTTCATCCTGTTCGGCTGGCTGTCGGACAAGATCGGCCGCAAGCCGATCATCATGGCCGGCTGCCTGCTCGCGGCGCTGACCTACTTCCCGCTGTTCAAGGGCCTGATGTACTTCGGCAACCCGGCGCTGTACGCCGCGGCCAAGGAGAGCCCGGCGGTGGTGGTGGCGGACCCGAAGGACTGCTCGTTCCAGTTCGTGCCGGGTGAACTGAAGAGCCACGTCAAGTTCAGCAACTCCTGCGACATCGTGAAGAACCTGCTCAATGCGCGCAGCGTGACCTACACCAACGAGGAGGCCCCGGCCGGCTCGCTCGCGGCGGTGCGGATCGGCGACAACCTGATCCAGAGCGTCGACCTGAGCTCGCTGACCGGCGACGAAGCCGCGGCCGCGCAGGCCAAGCTGCAGGCCGACCTGACCGCGGCGATCGACGCCGCCGGCTATCCGAAGGCGGCCGACAACAGCCAGATGAACAAGCCGATGGTGCTGCTGATCCTGACCATCCTGGTGCTGTACGTGACCATGGTCTACGGGCCGATCGCGGCCTGGCTGGTCGAGTTGTTCCCGACCCGCATCCGCTACACCTCGATGTCGCTGCCCTACCACATCGGCAACGGCTGGTTCGGCGGCTTCCTGCCGACCACGGCCTTCGCCCTGGTGCTGCTGACCGGCAACATCTACGCCGGCCTGTGGTATCCGATCGTGGTGGCGGTGATGACCTTCGTCATCGGCACGCTGTTCCTGAAGGAAACCAAGGACGTCGACATCAGCAAGTAGCCATCCGGCTGCAGCGCGCGACCTGGACGCCGGCCTTCGGGCCGGCGTTTTTTATGCCCGTCGCAATGCTCCGCCACCGGTACGCGGCCCCGGCGTCGCCCCGCGTCCTGCGCGGCCGCGCTGCGCGGCGGGGGACGCCAGCGCCGCGCATGCTAGGGTGTGCCGCCATGCCGCAGCCCCTGTCCTCCATCGCCGCCGCCCGCCATGCGCACGACGACGGCCAGAGCGCCGGCGTCAACAGCATGCGCCAGCTGGTCGAACTGCGCTGGATCGCCGTGGTGGGCCAGCTGCTGACCATCTCGCTGGTGCACTTCGGGCTCGACATCGCCCTGCCGCTGCTGCCGATGCTGGCGGTGCTGGCGATCCTTGCCGTGTTCAACCTGGCCTCGATGCTGCGCTGGCGCGGACGCGAGCGGGTCACCAATGCCGCGCTGATGTTCGGCCTGGTGGTCGACGTGGCGGCGCTGACCGTGCAGCTGTACCTCAGCGGCGGCATCACCAATCCCTTCGCGCCGCTCTACCTGCTGCAGGTCGGCGTCGCGGCGGTGCTGTTGCGCGGCTGGTCGAGCTGGATGATCGTCGGGCTGACCACCGCCTGCATCGTCGCGCTCGCGCTGTTCCCGGGGCCGGTCAACCTGCCCGCGCGCGGCGGCCGCGACATGCCCGACCACTACGTGCTCGGCCTGCTGCTGTGCTTCGTCCTGATCGCGACCCTGCTGGTGGGCTTCGTCACCCGTATCGGCAGGATCGTGCGCGCGCGCGACGCCCGGCTGGCGGCGCTGCGCCAGCGCGCGGCCGAGGAGGAACACATCGTGCGCATGGGACTGCTGGCCTCGGGCGCGGCGCACGAACTCGGCACGCCGCTGGCGACCATGGCGGTGATCCTGGGCGACTGGCGCCACCTGCCGCAGTTCCAGTCCGACCCGGAGTTGCTGCAGGACGTGTCGGAGATGCAGGCGCAGGTGCTGCGCTGCAAGGCCATCGTCTCGGGCATCCTCGCCTCGGCCGGCGAGACCCGCGCCGAAGCGCCGCGCGGCACCACGCTCCGCGCCTTCCTCGACGGCCTGGTCGCCGAATGGCAGGGCAGCCGCGTGGTCCGCGGCTTCGAGTACCGCGACCTGGTGGAGGACGAGTTCGCCATCGTCTCCGACGCGGGGCTGCAGCAGATGCTGTGGAACGTGCTCGACAACGCGCTCGAAGCCTCGCGCTCGCGCGTGACGCTGGAGGCGTCCACCGGCGACGGCCAGCTGCTGCTGCGCGTGGCCGACGACGGTCCCGGTTTCGCCCCCGCGATCCTGGAACGCCTGGGCAGGCCCTACAACTCCAGCAAGGACGCGCCCGGCCGCGGGCTGGGGCTGTTCCTGGCCCTCAACGTGGCGCGTGCGCTCGGCGGTACCATTGTGGCCGACAACCCCCCCGCCGGCGGCGCCACGGTGACGGTCACCCTGCCGCTCCGGGCGCTGTCGCTGGAACAGGATGATGATGAACACTGAAACCCGCCGCCTGCTGGTCGTCGAGGACGATGCCGCGTTCGCGCGCACCCTGGTGCGTTCGTTCGAGCGCCGCGGCTACGAGGTGCGCAGCGCCACCGGCCTGGACGGCCTGGCGCCCCTGCTGCAGGAATTCTCCCCGACCCACGCCGTGGTCGACCTCAAGCTCGCCGGCGGCACCTCGGGCCTGGCCTGCGTCAAGGCGCTGCATGCCCGCGACCCCGACATGCTGATCGTGGTGCTGACCGGCTACGCCAGCATCGCCACGGCGGTGGAAGCGATCAAGCTCGGCGCCCACCACTACCTGGCCAAGCCTTCGAACACCGACGATATCGAAGCCGCGTTCGCGCGCGAGGGCGGCGACGCGGAGATCGAACTGAGCCGGCGCCAGACCTCGATCAAGACCCTGGAGTGGGAACACATCCACGAGGCGCTGGCGGCGGCGGATTTCAATATCTCCGAAGCCGCGCGCCAGCTCGGCATGCACCGGCGCACGCTGGCGCGCAAGCTGGAGAAGCGGCGGGTCAAGTGACCGCGCCGCCCGGGTTCATTCCGGCTCGGGCTCGCGGGAGACCGTCTCCACCTCGTCGCCGCGCTCGCGGCGCACGCCCTCGGCCCAGTGCAGGACCTCGGCCACTGCGTCGAAGAATTCGCTGGAAATGTAGTCGTCCAGTTCCACCTGCTCGTTGAGGCCGCGCGCCAGCGGCACGTTCTGCAGGATCGGGATGCCTTCTTCCTCGGCGGTCTTCTTGATCAGTTCGGCGAACGCGCCCTCGCCCTTGGCCACCACCACCGGCAGCTCGGTTTCGCCCGGCTCGTACTGCAGCGCGATCGCGATGTGGGTCGGGTTGGTCACGACGACGTTGGACTTGCGCACGGAGTTGAGCATGTTCTGCTGCGCCCACTCCTGGTGCAACTGCCGGCGCCGCTGCTTCACGTACGGATCGCCCTCGTTCTCCTTGAGCTCCTGGCGGATGTCGCGCCGGCTCATGCGCAGCTTCCGGGTGTAGGAGAACTTCTGGTACCACACGTCCAGCGCCGACACGAAGAAGAACACCGCGATCGTCCACACCGCGATCCACTTCACCCCGTGCCAGAACGCCGCGGCCATCGCCGAGGGCGGCGCGTAGGGCAGCTTGAGCAGCCACTCCATCATCCCGCGCAGCACGATATAGCCGATGCCGATCAGCGCCGCGCACTTGAGCACCGACTTCACCAGCTCGACCAGGTTGTCCATCGAGAACATCCGCTTGATGCCCTCGACCGGATTCATCTTGTCCATCTTCGGCGTGATCTTCTTCACCGACAGCAGCGGCCCGACCTGCAGGAACTCGATCACCACGCCCAGCGCCAGCACCATCGCCAGCAGCGGCAGGCAGATCCACAGCAGGGTCTCGAAGGCCAGCTGGCCCAGTCGCGGCAGCGCCTCGTGGAAGGGCTGGCCCACCGCCTGCAGGCTCTGGTCGAACAGGCCGGCCAGGCGCCCGTAGATGAACGAGGCGAGCAGGCCACCCAGCGCGACCCAGCCCAGCAGCAGCACGGTGCCGGTGAGCTCCTTGCTGCGCGCGACGTTGCCTTCCTTGCGCGCGTCGCGGATTTTCTTCGGGGTCGGCTTTTCGGTCTTGTCCGCGCCCTGGTCCTTGTCGGCCATGCGAGGTCCCGTGGCTCGTCAACGCGGCCGAGGCTAGCACGCGTGCCGGGCCAAGCCGTGGAGGCGCCGGAGGCACATGAACGGCGCCCGCCGGCCTTCCCTGGGCCTAGGGTCGGCCCGAGGTGCACGCGGATGACAGGCTGGCTACAGTGTGTGCGTCGCCGCCAATAGCGGCTCCAGGCCCTTCGACCGCCCCGTCCATGAGCAGCATCGGCTCCACGCCTCCAGGCTTCGGCACGACCGGATTCCCGCCGGCCGGGCAGGTCTCGCTCGACGAGGCCCGCCACCTCGAGCTGCTGCGTGGCGAGACCGCACCCGCCGCAGCCGACGCGCCGGCGGCCGCGGCCCTGGTCGATCCGGGCGAGTCGGTGCTGGCGCTGTCGGCCTGGGACGGCGTCGATGCGCCGCGCACCCTGGGACGCGATGCGGACTTCTCCGGCCGCCTGGCCGGGATGGACCGCGCCGAGGCCGCCAACGCCGGGGTCGACGGCATCCTCGCCTCGCTCTGAGCCGTCCGCACGCGGCGCGCTGGCCGATAATGGCGCGGTGAACGTCCAGGCCCCCTTGCCAGGGCAGCTGCGCGACGCGGCCGCCCGCCTCGTCTCCGCGCTCGCCGCGCACGACGACCCCGAATACCGGCTGGCGGTGCTCAAACGCCTGTCGCGCCGGCTCGGGGAAGACCACTACCCGATGTTCCTGCGCCTGCTGGGCGTGGTCGCCGAGAGCGACGATGGCGAGGCCAAGCGCCTGCTCGCAGACACGGTGGCCACCGCGCTGCGCCGCTCCGACCTTCCCGGCGGCGCCCTGAGCTCCTGGGGCGCCACGCGGCTGCCGGAGAACGTGACCGGCATGAGCGCGGGCGCGCTGTCGGGCGGCTTCTTCGGCAGCTCGCCGCGGCGGATGCTGGGGCCGGTCGAGTACGTGGTGGTCTGGCACCTGCAGCGCACCCAGCGCTCCACCCTGGGCGCCGAGGCCTTCCGCCGCCACCTGGCCCTGCTGGTGGACCTGCTCAACCACAGCGCCGAGGCGGCCACGCTCTATCCGCAGAAGCTGGCCGCCGACGCCCAGAACGAGCTGGAAGGCGCCTACACGCGGGCCACCCGCGACCGGCTGGCCGCGATCGCCCGCGCCTGGCAGGCCGGGCAGCCGCCCGCGGCGGTCGCCCAGGCCGCCATCGATGCCGGCCACGTGGACATGCCGGCTGGCTGGGTGGTGCGCGACCTGTAGCCGGGCCGCGCCGCGGATCCGCGCTCCGGAAAGCGCCGACCCCGGCCCGTTTCGCGGCCTGCGCGGTTGCCCCTGCCCGCCGCAGCGGCCAAGATTCCGGCGCCACCCAGGGGAAAGGGGCCGCAATGGGGACTCGCACGATCGCGCTGCTGTGCGCGCTGCTGGCGATGCTGGCGGCCTGCCAGCGACCCGCGCCGGAAGACACCACGACGGCGGCCCCCGCCACGCCGGCCGAGGCCGTGCGCCGGTTGACCGACGACCTGCGGGCGAGCGACCTGGACGCCTTCGCCCGGCACGCGGTGACGCCGGCCGTACACCAGCGCCTGCAGGTGGCCTGGAGCGAGGGCCGCACCCGCTGGCCGCTGGACCAGCTGCCGTTCGCGCGCCACATCCCGCGCGGCATGGCCGCGCTGTCGGCGGAGGACGCCGAGCAGAACCTGCAGCGCGGATTCGACCGCCAGCTGGCCGGCGCCAGCCTCGGCGCCGCGGCGGAGTTCCTGACCCTGTTCACCGTGCAGTACATCCTGCAGCAGGGCGAGTTCAGCGTCTCCGAGCGCGAGCACTATCCGCAGCTGGTGCAGGCTTTCGGCGCCTGGGCCGCGGGCGCGCCGATCGGCGACCGCGAGCGCGCGAGCGCCGCCATCGCCGCGATGACCGCGGCCGCGCGCGAGGCCGGGCTCGACAGCGAACAGGCCTTCGCCGAAACGGGCATGGAGGAGTCGCTGCGCCGCATGTCCAGGGTGCTGGCGACCGGCAAACGGGTGCTGGCGTCCTACGGTTTCGACCTGGACGCCGACCTGGCGGCCATGGACCTGCAGCTGCAGTCGCAGACCGGCGACGTGGCGCGCGTGCGCATGCAGTACGCGCTGGCGGGCACGCCGATCGACACGGTGGTCAACCTCGAACGGCGCGACGGCGTGTGGTACGTCAGCGATTTCCTGCGCCACGCCGAGGACGCGGTCGGCCGCGACTGAGCCGCTAGAGCAGCACGCTGATCCCGACCAGCACCATGAACACCGCGAACACGCGCTTGAGCGCGGCGCCGCTGATCGCGTGCGCCAGCCGCGTGCCCAGCGGCGCGGCCAGCACCGAGGCGAACGCGATGCCGATCGCCGCGGGCAGGTAGACATAGCCCACCGCATGCGCCGGCAGCGCGCCGGCGGGCGCGTGCACCGCATAGCCCGCCGCGCTGGCCAGGCCGATGAAGATGCCGCAGGCCGAGGACGTGCCCACGGCGCGCACCGGCACCACGCCGCGCCAGACC
>JAEXTE010000192.1 GCA_023453655.1 Pseudomonadota bacterium | reverse complement strand
CGCCGGCAGCCGGTGTCACGGTCAAGGTCATCGCCGGCGACGTGGATGGCGTGCGGGGTCCGATCTCGCAGCCGGCCACCGAGCCGCTCTACCTCGACATCGCGCTGGAGGCGGGCGCCGAATGGCTGTACGCGCTGCCCACCGGGCACAACGCCTTCGCCTACGCCTTCGAGGGCGCCGCGTGGCTGGGCGAGGGCGAGGACGCCCGCGAGCTGTCCGCGCAGGAGATGGCGGTGCTGGGCGGCGGCGACATGCTGCGGCTGCGGGCCGACGGGGCCGGGGCGCGGCTGATCCTGGTCGCCGGACGGCCGCTGCGCGAGCCGGTGGCGCGCCATGGTCCGTTCGTGATGAACACCAGGCAGGAAATCATGCAGGCGTTCGTCGACTACCAGGAAGGCCGCTTCTGAACCGAGCGCCAGCGTGCGTTGGAAAAGCCGGGCATTGCCCGGCTTTTTCATGGGCCGCCCCGCGCCGGTAGGCGACTCCCGCGACGTGCGGCACTGCAGCAGGCTTTCCGGGAGCGCGTGGGTATAGTGGGGCGCGGAAACGGATTTCGCCCCCCAAGCAGATCGGTGGCATCCCACGGAGCTGTCGCGGTACGGCACATCCCCCATGCAGGACTGAGACCACGTGGTCCCTTCGCTACATGGAGCATTTCCGATGAGAACGATATTCCTGCTGTTGGCCGCCCTGCTGTGGTCGGGCCAGGCGTCCGCGCAGTCGGCCGAAGAGAACTGCCCCGAACTCCCCGCCGGCGCGGCGCTGGGCTGGGACGTGGTGAACGGCCCCGATTTCGTCTTCTGCAAGGCGATCCGCCAGGCCGATGGCATCCAGGCGTTCTCGGTGCTGATCGGCCCCGACCCCGTGTTCCGCGCCGATCGCGCGTTGCGCGAGAGGGACGGGGTGATCGACGGTCACCGGGTGCGCTGGTATCGCGGCGACGTGGCCACGCGCCGCGACGTGCACGTGCGCGAGACGCTGGTGGAACTGGGCCGGCGCAGCAACGCCCATATCGTGGTGCGCGCCGATTCGGAGGAACAGCTGGCGCGCAACCGGCAGCTGGCGGAAGCCCTGCGGTTCAACGCGACCGCCGTCGGCGGCGATTGAGCGCCGCCGCGACGGATTGCGACGGGTCAGTGGCTGCCGATCCGGGTATCGGCGAAGCGCAGTCCTTCGGCCAGCCGGCGGCTTTCGTCCAGCTGCTGCTGGGAGACGGCGCGCAGCACGATGTGCGCGACCAGGTCGTCGTCGAGCTCGACCGCCGTCTCGCGCACCAGCGCGTTGGAAGTCGTCACGTCGCCGCGATACCAGCGGATCTCATGGCCGTCGATCGTGCCGCGCTCCTCGCGCAGGGAGATGCGCTCGCGCATGGGCGACTGGTCGCGCAGCATGACCGAGAACGCCTGGCTGCCGTCCGCTTCGCGCATGGCCCGGCAATACAGGAATCCGGGGCCTTCGGAGACCTCCCAGGACAGGCCTTCGGCCGGCGGCAGCTGCGGACACGCGCCGGACTGGGCGAGGGCCTGCAGCGGCAGGAGCAGGATGGCGAGCGGAATCCAGCGCTTGATCATCGGGCTGTCCATGCAAGGTAGACCGCCGGACCATGCCATGCATGGCGGCATGATGCAATGCACCAATAGTGATCCGCGTCCCGATTTGTCGCGGTATGCCGCGGTGCTGATCAGTAGCGGCCGACCTCCAGCCGCGGCCGGCCATCGGCGCCGATGCGCACGCTGCTGAACCGGTCGAATTCGGTTTCGGGCATGGCGGCGACCTCGCAGGCGCACAGGGCCGCGACGATGTCCGGCACGGTATTGCTGTGGCCGGCGACCAGCACCGTGCCCGTGCCGTGCTCCGCGCGCAGGCGCGCGACGAGATCCGCGGCCGGCTCGCGCGGCTCGTAGACCCGCACCTCGAGTCCGTGCGCGATGGCGGTCGGGCCCACGGTCTGGCGGGTACGCCGCAGGTCGGTGCTGTAGACCGCCACCAGCGGAGCATTGGCCAGCAGGCCGGCCAGGCGGTCCGCGCGCGCCAGTCCGGCCTCGCTCAGCGCGGGATCATGGCCGGCGTCGGCCTTTTCGCCATGTCGCACCACCACGAACACCGTGCCGTCGGCCGCCTCCGCCTGCGCACCGGGCGTGCCCGCGCAGGCGGCCAGCGCCAGGATCGCACCCAGGAGGATGGTGGCACGCATCAACGCGGCGCTGGATCGAAGGCGGCTCATCGCGTGGCTCCCGTGGATTGGCCGGTGGGCCCGAGCGCCACCAGCAGGCCGCGCGCGGCCTTGATGCGCGTGTCGAAGTCTGGCAGCTCCAGGCTGATGCGCAGCTTGTCCGGGCCGTCCATGCGATAGTGCTTCGGCTGGCCCTGGATCAGGCGGATGACGCCCATCGGGTCGATCGCCGGCTTCTCGGTGAACTGAAGACGCCCGCCGGATTCGCCCAGGTCGATCTTGCGGATGCCGAGCGCGGTCGCCTGCAGCTTGAGCTCGGCGATCGCGAACAGATGCTTTGCCGGATCGGGCAGCAGGCCGAAGCGGTCGATCATCTCCACCTGCAGTTCGCGCAGCGCCTCGCTGTCGCGCGCCGAACTGATGCGCTTGTACAGGGTCAGGCGGGTGTGCACGTCGGGCAGGTAATCCTCGGGGATCAGCGCGGGCACGTGCAGCTCGACCTCGGCACCGCGATAGGCCGGCTCGTCCACGTCCGGCAGCTTGCCCTGGCGGATGCTGCGCACCGCGCGCTCGAGCAGTTCGGTGTAGAGGCTGAAGCCGACCTCGGCCATCTGCCCGCTCTGGTCCTCGCCCAGCAGTTCGCCTGCGCCGCGGATCTCGAGGTCGTGCGTGGCCAGGGTGAAGCCGGCGCCGAGTTCGTCCATCGAGGCGATGGCATCGAGGCGCTTCTGCGCGTCGGACGTGATCGAGCGCTGGTCGGGCACCACCAGGTAGGCGTAGGCGCGATGGTGCGAACGGCCGACGCG
>JAEXTE010000371.1 GCA_023453655.1 Pseudomonadota bacterium | reverse complement strand
GGTCTGGGCCGCGCTGGGCATCTGGCTGGGACGCGCGCAGCAGCGGCGCGTCGCGATGCCCGAACCCGGCGGCTGACGCGCGGCCGGTCAGTCCGCGCCTGCGGGCGGATACACGCGGCGGCCGTCGCGATAGACGGCGCGGACCGCGGCGAAGCCGGCGACGTCTTCGCGCGGATCGGCATCGAGCAGGACCACGTCGGCCGCCTGCCCGGGCGCCAGCCGGCCTTGCCGGTCACCGCTGCCGAAGCGCCGCGCCGGCGCCGTCGTGAGGCTGGCCAGGATCTGCCGCCAGTCCAGCCCCGCCTCGCCCATCATCCGCAGCTCGTCGCGGGTGTCGTACCAGTCGATGTAGCCCGAGTCGGTGCCGAACAGCAGTTCGCCTCCGGCGGCCGCGTAGTCGGCGACCTGGCGCTGCCCGATCCCGATCACCTCCGTCTTCACCGCGGGCGGCACCCCCTCCTTGTCCAGCTCGATCTCGAACAACTTGAGCGTCGGCACCAGCGCAACCTTGCGCTCCAGCATCTCGCGCAGCAGCGCCGGCGTCCACGCGCCGACATGCGGCGCCGGATGGGTGAGCACGTCCGCACCACCGTCCAGGGCCGCTCGCAGGCCCGCGAGGTTGGTGGGATGGGCGAACACCGGCTTCCCGGCGGCATGGGTGGCGTCCGACACCGCGCGCGCGATCGGGACCGGCATCGGCAGCACGCCGGTGTCGCCACCGACGATGGCGCCGGCGAAGATCTTGGCGCCGTCAGCACCTTGCGTCAGCTGCCGCCGCACGCGTTCGTCCGCCTGCGCCGGCGTGGCGACCTCGCCGGCGCGCGCGGCCTCGCCCATGCCCTCGAACTCCAGCACGTAGATCGGCGTGCCGCCCTCGGGATAGAACGGCGCGTCCACGGTCAGGATCGACGGGCCCACGACCTCACCCGCCTCGATCCGCCGACGCAGCGCGATGGCGTTGCCTGACATGGAGGCGAGGTCGAAGACCGTGGTGAACCCCCAGCGCAGGTACTGCGCCGACAGCGCCTCGCCCAGTTCTCCGGCCGGGCGGCTCGCGGCCTCCGACAGCGGCGGCGCGATGAAGTGCACGTGGCTGTTCCAGTAGCCGGCGACCGCGGTCGCGCCTTGCGCATCGATGCGCGCCACGCCCTCCGGCAGCTCGATCGAGGCGCCCAGCGCGTGGATCCGCCCGTCGCGGATGAGCAGGGTGCCGCGCTCGATGGGCGCGACGTCGGGTGCGGGCAGGATGCGCGCGTTGACGATCGCGAGTGCACCCGCATGGGCCAGCGGCGGCGTCGCCGCCAGCAGCGCGGCCACCATCCATTTCCTTGCACGGATCCAGCGCATCGCGTCCTCCCGGGTCACGGCCTGCAGCGCAGGCTAAGCCCGCCCCGCCCCCCGCTCAAGGCAGCGGGGTCGGGGCGCAGGGAGTCAGCGGCGGCCGCCCTGGCTGAAAGCCACGCTGCCCAGGATCAGCGCACCGGCCAGCGCCATCGTCCAGGTCAGCGGCTCGTCGAGCAGCCACCAGGCCCAGGCCACGCCGAACAGCGGCACCAGGTAGGTCACGGTCGAGGCGCGGCTGGCGCCGACGCGGGCGATCAGGCGGTAGTACATGACGAACGCGATCCCGGTGCACAGCACGCCCAGCATCGCCGCCGAGATCCAGCCGGCCATGGGCAGCGGCTGCGCCGGCCAGGTCGCGATCGCCAGCGGCAGGGTGAGCAGCGCGGCGCAGCCCAGCGTGGCCGAGGCCACCGCCGCCGGCGGCAGGCCACCCAGGTGGCGCCGCACCAGGTTGATGCCGAGGCCGTACAGCAGCGACGCGGCTGCGCCGGCGAGCGCGGCGGCGCCCACGCTCATGCCCGCGACCTTGCCGCTGGCCAGCACCACCACGCCGACGAAGCCGGCGACCAGCGCCACCGCGCGGCGGGTACCGATACGCTCGCCGAAGAACAGGAAGCCGACCAGCGCGGTGAACAGCACGGTCATCGCGTTGGCGATCGCGCCGATGCCGGCGGGCGCACGCTGCGCGGCCCAGGCGAACAGCAGGAACGGCAGCGCCGAGTTGATCGCGCCGATCAGCGCCAGCTTCGGCCACAGCCGCGCCGGGAACTGCGCTCGCGCGCGCCACAGGAACGGCAGCAGCACCAGCGAGCCGAGCGCGAGACGGACTTCTACCAGCGGTGCAGCGCCGAAGTCGGGCGCCGCCACCCGCATGAACAGGAACGAGGCGCCCCAGATGGCGCCGAGCACGCACAGCTCCAGCGGCGTCAGCCAGGCGGCCTCGCCGCGCACCGGCACCGGTTCCGCAGCGACATTGGGGGAGGACATGGCACCGATCTCCGTGGGGGAAACCGGAATTCTCCTTGTCCGCCCCGTCGCCACAAGCGCATACTTTTTGGCCAAGGCACAAACCGGATTTGTGGCTCGCATGACCCTGCGTTCCGACCTGTTGCCCGCCCTGGTGGCGTTCGCATCCGCGGCCCGGCACCAGAACTTCGCCCACGCCGCGGAAGAGCTGCACCTGACCGCGAGCGCGGTCAGCCACCACGTGCGCAAGCTGGAGGCGCGCATGGGCGTGGCGCTGTTCCAGCGGCATGCGCGCGGCGTGTCGCTGACCGCGGAAGGCCGGCACCTGGCCGACGTTGCGAACAACGCTATCCACGATCTCGACGGTGCCATGCAGGACCTGCGCAGCCGCGACGACGCGCGCACCGTGCGCATCACCACCCTGCACTCGTTCGCCTATACCTGGCTGATCCCCAAGCTGCCCGAGTTCGCCCGCGCGCATCCGGACCTGCGCCTGCG
>JAEXTE010000299.1 GCA_023453655.1 Pseudomonadota bacterium | reverse complement strand
CAACGCCGCGCTGCGCTACAAGCCGGTGGGCGATACCGCCGCGGCGCAGGCGGGCGGTGGCCGCGGCGGCGCCGCGATGCTGGGCGAGCTGGAGCGCGTGGCGGGCGAACTCGACCTCGACCAGGCGCAGCGCGCCGCCTTCGACGCGGCGCTTGCCGCGCAGCGCCAGCGCGCGGAAGCCGCGCGCCAGTCGGGTGGCCAGCGTGGACCGGGCGGGGGCCAGGGTGGCCCGCCGCCGGGCATGATGATCCGGATGGGCCAGGGTGGCGGCGATGCCGGCATGCAGGCGCAGATGCGCCAGCGCATGCTCGAGCGCATGCAGGAGTCGTTCGCCGGCTTCACCCGCACGCTCAGTCCCGAACAGCGCGCGCGCTGGGACGCGGCCCTGGTCTCGGCCCTGGGCGCCACGCGCGTCACCCTTTACAAGCTGGTCGACGGCGCGCCGCAGCCGGTGCAGGTGCGCGTGGGCGCCAGCGACGGCACCAGTACCGAGGTCCGCGGCGGCGTGGAGGCCGGCGACGTGATCATCACCGGCGAGCGCGCACGCCGATGAGTGGCGCCGACACGCCGGTGATCGAGACCCGTGCGCTGCGCAAGGTCTACGCCGAGGGCACCGAGGCCGAGGTGGTGGCCCTGCATGGCGTGGACCTGCGCATCGCGCGCGGCGAGTTCATCGCCATCATGGGGCCGTCGGGATCGGGCAAGTCGACCCTGATGAACCTGATCGGGTGCCTGGACACGCCGACGTCCGGCCAGTACCTGTGCGACGGCATCGACGTCGCCACGCTGGACCGGGAGGAACTGGCGGCGCTGCGCCGCGACAAGATCGGCTTCGTGTTCCAGGGCTTCAACCTGCTGCCACGCATGTCGGCCGAGGACAACGTCGCCATGCCGCTGGGCTACGCCCAGGTGCCGCCGGCCGAACGCCGGCGCATGGCCCAAGAGGCGCTCGCGGCGGTGGGCCTCGGCGGTCGCACCCACCACCGGCCCAGCGAACTGTCGGGCGGCCAGCAGCAGCGCGTGGCGATCGCGCGGGCGCTGATCAACCGCCCACCGATCCTGCTGGCCGACGAGCCCACCGGCGCGCTGGATTCGAAGACCGGCGAGGAGATCCTGGCCCTGTTCAAGCGGCTGCGCGACGAGGACCACACCGTGGTCCTGATCACGCACGATGCGGAGGTCGCGGCGCATGCCGACCGCACCTGCGTGATGCGCGACGGCGAGTTGCACGAGGAGGCCCACCCGTGAACTTCAGCGACGTGTTGCGCACCGCGCTGTTCGCCCTGCGCGGCAACTGGATGCGCTCGGCGCTGACCTCGCTGGGCGTGATCATCGGCATCGCCTCGGTGATCGTGATGGTGTCGGTGGGACAGGGCACGCAGGCCGAGATCGACAAGATGGTGGCCGGCCTGGGCTCGCAGCGGCTCGACATCTCGCCCAACGTCGCGCGCGCCAGCGGCGGCGTGCGCATGAGCGCCAGCAGCTTCTTCACCCTCAGCCAGGGCGACGTGGAGGCGATCCGCAACGAGATTCCCGAGGTCCAGTACATCTCCGGATCGCTGCGCGGCAGCAGCCAGGTGGTGTACGCCGAGCGCAACTGGAACAGCAGCTGGCAGGGCGTGGATGCCGACTACCTGGTGATCAATGGCTGGGTGGTGCGCGAGGGCGCGGGCTTCGACGAGGCCGGCGACGACAAGTCGGTCCTGATCGGGGAGACCGTGCGCCGCGAGCTGTTCGGCGAGGACAGCGGTATCGGGGAGACCATCCGCATCGGCCGCGTGCCGCTGACGGTGGTTGGCACGTTGGCGCCCAAGGGCCAGAGCAGCTGGGGCCGCGACCAGGACGAGATCGTGATGGTGCCGCTGGAGACCGCGCGCCGCCGCCTGATGGGATCGATGGGCATGCCACCCGGCGCGGTGATGGAGATCTCGCTGGCGGTCGCCAACCCCGACGACCTGGGCTACGTGCAGGGCGAGATCGAATCGCTGCTGCGCCAGCGCCATCGCATTCCGCCCGGCGGCGAGGACGATTTCCGCGTGCGCAACATGTCCGAGATCGTGGCCACGCGCACCGCGACCACGCGGCTGATGTCCTGGCTGCTGGGGGCGGTGGCGACGATCTCGCTGATCGTCGGCGGCATCGGCATCATGAACATCATGCTGGTCTCGGTGACCGAGCGGATCCGCGAGATCGGCCTGCGCATGGCGGTCGGCGCCGGGCCGTCGGACATCCGCCGCCAGTTCCTGGCCGAGGCGATGCTGCTGTCGCTGGGCGGCGGCCTGCTGGGGATCCTGATCGGCGTGGCCGGGGCCCTGCTGGTCGGGCAGATCAACACCGAGCTGCCGGTGGAACTGAACGGCAAGGTGATCGCACTGGCGGCCGGCTTCTCGATCGCCACCGGCCTGTTCTTCGGCTACTACCCCGCGCGCAAGGCCAGCCAGCTCGATCCGATCGAAGCGTTGCGACAACAGTAGGCAGGGCGGCGGCAGGGCGCGTTCGGAACCCCCCGGCGTGGGCCGCCCGCCGTCACGGAACGGGACGCCGCAGGTCCCGGGACGCCGGGATCACGGCCGTCTGTGGCAAAATCGGCGGGTTGCGGCTACGGCCGCGTCGCTGAACGCCGCATGCTGTCGACCCCGTCGCAGTTCCGCTCCGGCCCCGGCCGGGTCGGGGCACCCGCCCGCGGGCCGGGCCAGGGTGCCGCCTGATGGCCGACGAAACCGGGCACCTGCCGCGACGTCCCGCCCGGATCCTGAAGGCGACCGTATGGTCGCTGCAGGGCCTGCGGGCGGCCTGGCTGCACGAGTCCTCGTTCCGGCTCGAGGTGTACCTGCTGGTGGTGCTCGCGCCGCTGGCGCTGTGGCTGGGCCGGGATGGCGTGGAGCGGGCGCTGCTGCTGGGCAGCTGCCTGCTGGTGCTGGCGGTGGAGCTGCTGAATTCGGCGATCGAGGCGGTGATCGAGCGCTACGGCGCCGAGCATCACGAACTGGCGGGACGCGCCAAGGACATGGGGTCCGCGGCGGTGTTCGTCTGCATGGTCAATGTCGTGCTGGTGTGGGGCCTGGTGCTGGGCCCGCGCTGGTTCTGAAACTTTAGAGGAAGTGTTCGATGCTGGAGATGTTGAGCGATCCGCAGGTGTGGATCCTGCTGGCCACCCTGTCCACGATCGAGATCGTGCTGGGCATCGACAACCTGGTGTTCATCTCGATCGCGGTCAGCAAGCTGCCGCCGGAGCGGCGCGAGTTCGCGCGCAAGTTCGGCATCGCCGTGGCCTGCATCACCCGCATCGGCCTGCTGCTGACCCTGGCCTGGCTGGCCAGCCTGACCAGCGACCTGTTCACCGTGCTGGGCCACGGTATTTCGGTGCGCGACCTGGTGCTGATCCTGGGCGGACTGTTCCTGCTGGTGAAGGGCGGCATGGAGATCCGCGACCTGATCGTCGGCGAGCCCGAATCCGAGGACGTCGACGCCAAGCCCAAGGTGTCCTTCGCCGGCGTGATCGCGCAGATCGCGATCATCGACATCGTGTTCTCGCTCGACTCGGTGATCGCGGCGGTGGGCATGGCCGGGGACTACATCCCGGTGATGGTGGCGGCGATCCTGATCGCGGTGGCGGTGATGCTGCTGGCGGCGCGACCGCTGGGGCAGTTCATCGACAACAACCCGACGATCAAGATGCTGGCCCTGGCCTTCATCCTGCTGATCGGCGCCTACCTGATCGCCGAAGGCCTGGACGCGCACATTCCGCGCGGCTACATCTATGGCGCGATGGGCTTCTCCGCCCTGGTCGAGTGCCTGAACCTGTGGGTCAAGCGCAATGCGCGCCGTCGCGGGGAGAAGCCCACGACGGGCGTGGACGTGCCGCTCTGAACGATGCCGCGGCCGGCGCTGCCGCGGCGGCGCCCGCTCGGGCACAATGACGGCAGTCCGACCGGAGTGCCGTCCGTCCCATGATCCATCTCCACCAGATCGACCCGGTCGCCTTCGCGTTCGGGCCGGTGCGCGTGCACTGGTACGGGCTGATGTACGCGCTGGCCTTCGTTACCGCCTGGTGGCTGGGCAGCCGGCGCATCCGCGCAGCCCGCCTGCCGGTGGACGCCAACGCGTTCAGCGACCTGCTGTTCTACGGGATGATCGGCGTGGTGCTGGGCGGGCGGATCGGCTCGATCCTGTTCTACGACCTGGACGGCTACCTGGCCGAGCCGTTGCGCATGTTCAAGCTCTGGGAAGGCGGAATGAGCTTCCATGGCGGCCTGCTCGGCGTGCTGGCGGCGGCCTGGATCTGGTCGCGCAAGTACCGGCTGCACTTCTTCGACACGATGGATTTCGTGGCGCCGCTGGTGCCCGCCGGCCTCGGCTTCGGGCGGATCGGCAACTACATCGGCGCCGAGCTCTGGGGCAAGTACACCCAGGCCGGCTGGGGCGTGGTGTTCCCGACCGATCCGCGCTTCGCCGGCTGGAGCGCCGAGCAGCTGCAGGCGCAGTTCGCCAGCGGTGCGCTCGACGCGTTCGCACGCCATCCTTCGCAGCTCTACCAGGCCTTCCTCGAGGGCGTGGCGATGTTCGTGGCGCTGTGGTGGTATTCGTCGCGGCCGAGGCCGAGATATGCCGTCAGCGGCCTGTTCGCGCTGCTGTACGGCGTGTTCCGGTTCGCGGTCGAGTTCGTGCGCGTGCCCGACGCCGACATCGGCTACATCGCGTTCGGCTGGCTGACCATGGGCCAGCTGCTGTCGCTGCCGCTGGTGCTGCTGGGCCTGTTCCTGCTGTGGAAATCGCATACCGCGCCCACGCTGCAGCCGGCCGTTCCGCTGGAGGCTGGCCGGTGAGGCAGTACCTCGACCTGCTGCGCCACGTGCTCGAACATGGCGCCGAAAAGTCCGACCGCACCGGCACCGGCACGCGCAGTGTGTTCGGCTGGCAGATGCGCTTCGACCTTGGCGAAGGTTTCCCGCTGGTCACCACCAAGAAGCTGCACCTGCGCTCGATCATCCACGAACTGCTGTGGTTCCTGAAGGGCGAGACCAACATCGCCTACCTCAAGGCCCATGGCGTCGGCATCTGGGACGAATGGGCCGACGCGTCGGGCGAACTCGGTCCGGTATACGGCCGCCAGTGGCGCGCCTGGCCGGACGGCAAGGGCGGGCACATCGACCAGATGCAGTGGCTGGTCGACGAGATCCGCCGCAACCCCGACTCGCGCCGGCTGGTGGTGAGCGCGTGGAACGTGGCCGAACTGCCGCAGATGGCGCTGATGCCCTGCCATTCGCTGTTCCAGTTCTACGTGGTCGACGGCAGGTTGAGCTGCCAGCTTTACCAGCGCAGCGGCGACATCTTCCTCGGCGTGC
>JAEXTE010000290.1 GCA_023453655.1 Pseudomonadota bacterium | reverse complement strand
TGTTCGAGGAAGTCGGCTACGCCGGCAACCACGACGAGTACTACGACCCGCGCAACAGCTACATCAACGAGGTGTTCGAACGCCGGCTCGGCAATCCGATTTCGCTGGCGCTGGTGCAGATGGCGGTCTCGCGCGAGGTCGGCCTGCCGCTGGACGGGGTGTCGTTCCCCGGTCATTTCCTGGTGCGCCTGCCGGTGGACAACGGCGTGCTGGTGATGGATCCGTTCAACCGCGGGCGGCCGCTGGACGTGGATGAACTCCGCGAGCGCGCCAGCGCCCACCTCGGCGGCGGCATGCCGGACGACGACGCGCTGTCGCAGATCCTGCATCCGGCGTCGAACCGGGCCATCCTGGTGCGCATGCTGCGCAACCTGCACGGCGTCTACCAGAAGCACGGCGACTGGGAACGCGCGGTGCGCAGCGCCGACCGGCTGCTGCGCCTGCTGCCCGACGATGCCGAGGCGCTGCGCGATCGCGGCCTGGGCTATCTGGAACTGGGCCACGGCGCAGGCGCGCGCGAGGACCTGCAGCGCTACCTGCATCGCGCTCCGGGCGCGCCGGACGCGGCCAAGGTGCGGCTGCGGCTGATCGAGGCGGGACTGCAGCGGGGGCGCCTGCACTGACGCCGCGGCGGGGCGCTCAGAGCGCGACCATCTCGAAATCGTCCTTGGTCACGCCGCAGTCGGGGCAGGTCCAGGTGTCCGGCACGTCCTCCCAGCGCGTGCCGGGGGCGATGCCGTCATCGGGCAGGCCGGCCGCTTCGTCGTAGACGAAACCGCAGACCACGCACATCCAGCTGCGGTAGGGCATGTCGTTCATCGGATAATGGGCGCGCAAGCGTCGGAGGAGTCATGCCATTGTCCCATCCCACGCGCCGGGGCGAAACCGGCGCAGTCCGCGCGCGCGGACTCTATGCGATCACGCCGGACATCGCCGACGGCGGCTTGCTGCTCGCCCGGGTGGAAGCCGCGCTGCCCTGGATATGCTGGCTGCAGTACCGCAACAAGACCGCCGCGCCGGCGCTGCGCCGCGCCCAGCTCGACGCGCTGCTGCCCGCCTGCCGCGCGCACGGCGTCCCGCTGATCGTGAACGACGACTGGCGCCTGGCCGCGGACTGCGGCGCCGACGGCACGCATCTGGGCGAGGACGATGGCGATCTGCGCGCGGCCCGCGCCGCGCTGGGCCCTGACGCGATCCTGGGCGCCTCCTGCTACGACTCGCTGGCGCTGGCCCGGCAGGCGGTCGAGTCGGGCGCCAGTTACGTGGCGTTCGGCGCTTTCTTCGACACCACGACCAAGGCCACGACACGGCGCCCCGACCCCGCCATGCTGGGTGGCGCGGCGGCCCTGGGCGTGCCGCGCGTGGCCATCGGCGGCATCACCCCCGACAATGCCCCGCAGCTGGTCGCCGCCGGCGCCGACCTGGTCGCCGTGGTCAGCGGCGTGTTCGGCAGCGCCGACCCGGCCGCCGCGGCGCAGGCCTACCTGCGCGCTTTCACGCCCGGCGACTGACCGCCGCCTCCCCGCATTCCATGCACAGAGATTCCATTCCATGAACCACGACCGCTCCCACGACCTGTTCTCGCGCGCGCAGGCGCTGCTGCCCGGCGGCGTCAACTCGCCGGTCCGCGCCTTCAAGTCGGTGGGCGGCGAGCCGTTCTTCGTCGAGCGCGCCGACGGCCCCTGCCTGTACGACGTCGACGGCAACCGTTACATCGACTACGTCGGTTCCTGGGGGCCCATGATCGTCGGCCACAACCATCCGGAGGTACGCGCGGCAGTGGAGCGCGCGATCGGCAACGGCCTGTCCTACGGCGCGCCCTGCGCGGCGGAAGTGACGATGGCCGAACGCATCACCCGGCTCGTGCCCTCGTGCGAGATGGTGCGCATGGTGAACTCGGGTACCGAGGCCACGCTGTCGGCGATCCGGCTGGCGCGCGGTGCCACCGGGCGCATGAAGATCGTCAAGTTCGAAGGCTGCTACCACGGCCACGGCGACTCGTTCCTGGTCAAGGCGGGCAGCGGCGCGCTGACCTTCGGCGTGCCGACCTCGCCGGGCGTGCCCAAGTCGCTGGCCGACCTCACCCTCACCCTGCCCTACAACGATTTCGACGCGGCGACCGCACTGTTCGAGCAGGAGGGCGGCGAGATCGCGGGACTGATCATCGAGCCGGTGGTCGGCAACGCCAACTGCCTGCCGCCGCGCGAGGGCTACCTGCAGCACCTGCGCGAGCTGTGCACGCGCCACGGCGCGCTGCTGATCTTCGACGAGGTGATGACCGGGTTCCGCGTCGCCCTCGGCGGCGCCCAGGCGCGCTACGGCGTCGCCCCGGACCTGAGCACCTTCGGCAAGATCATCGGCGGCGGCATGCCGGTGGGCGCGTATGGCGGCCGGCGCGAGCTGATGTCGCAGATCGCGCCCGCCGGCCCGATCTACCAGGCCGGCACGCTCAGCGGCAATCCGGTGGCGATGGCGGCGGGCCTGGCGATGCTCGACCTGGTCTCCGAACCCGGCTTCCACGACCGGCTGGAGGCCACCACGCACGCGCTGTGCGACGGGCTGGAAGCCGCCGCGCGCGCGGCCGGCGTGCCGTTCACCACGACCCGCGTCGGCGCGATGTTCGGCCTGTTCTTCACCGACGCGCCGACCGTCGACACCTACGCGCAGGCCGTGGCCTGCGATACCGCCGCGTTCAACCGCTTCTTCCACGCCATGCTCGAGCGCGGCGTGTTCCTGGCGCCGTCGGCGTTCGAGGCCGGCTTCGTGTCCAGCGCGCACGACCCGGCGGTCATCGAGGACACCCTGGCCGCGGCGCGGGACGCCTTCGCGATCGTCGCCGCCGGATGAAGCCACGGATCCGCAGGATCCTGTTCGACTTCGACGGGGTCCTGGCCCCGTACCGGCACGAGGCCCGCATCGCCGCGCTCGCGGGCTTCGCCGGCTGTGCGCACGAGGACGTGCGGGCGGCGCTGTTCACCTCGGGCCTGGAGACGGAGTACGACAGCGGCGCGGTCGACACCGCGCACTATCTCGAGCGGCTGGGCAACGCGATCGGCTGCACCATCGACGAGGAGGCCTGGATCGCCGCGCGGCTGGCCGGCAGCGTGGCGCGGGCCGACATGCTGGCGCGGGTCGCGGCACTGGATCCGGCGCTCCCGCTGGCGGTGCTGACCAACAACGGCGTGCTGATCGCGGACGCGATCCCGCGCGTGCTCGGGCCACTGGCCGCCCGCTTCGAGGATCGCGTGCTGTGCAGCGGCGCGTTGCGGCTGCGCAAGCCGGACCCGACGGCGTTCCGGCTGGCCCTCGACAGGCTGGGGTGGGAGGCGCGCGGAACGCTGTTCGTCGATGATTCCTTCGCCAACGTGCGTGCAGCCCGTGGCGTCGGCCTGCACGCCGAGACGGTGACCGGCGCACGCTCGCTGGGGCGGGTGCTCAGGCGCTACGCGCTCGGCTGAGCCGCGCGGCTCAGCGCTGTCGCAGCGCGCGCTCCAGGCGCGCCAGGCCGTCGGCCAGTTCCGCGTCGGTGATGCTGAGCGGCGGCACGAACCGCAGGA
>JAEXTE010000239.1 GCA_023453655.1 Pseudomonadota bacterium | reverse complement strand
TCGGCCTGCAGCTGGCCACGCTGGAAGAGAACGCCGAGGCCACCTTCTCGTTCTTCGGCGAGGCTGCCGAGGTCCGCGATTTCGACGGCTTCAAGACCCTGCTGCCGAAGGGCGTGCAGATCGCCCGTGAGAACGTCGAGCGCGCCATCAGCGCCGGCCAGGAAGTCTTCGGCGCCACGGTCAAGACCAACGAGGCGATCGCGCAGCTCGCCAAGGCCCAGCTCGAGTCCGCCACGGCCAAGGCCCAGGCTGCCGCCGAGACCGCGACCGCGCAGGCGGCCAAGCCCGCCAAGCGCCGCTGATCCGACGGGTCCCCAAGCCGGCGCGATCCCTCCCCTCTCGCGCCGACGCAACCCGGCAGCTCCGGCTGCCGGGTTTTTTTATTGGCTGCGCGGAGTCGCCAGGGGGCGACGGCTCCGGCGTGGCCCCTGTCCGGCGCCACCCGGGAGCGACCCGCGGCCTGCCCGGGCGGCCGTACAGGCGACGCGCGGCGATGGCACGGCGGGTGGTGCTGCGGCTTCAGCGCACATGAAAAAGCCCGCCCCTCCCGGGGCGGGCTTCGCATCCAGCGCGGCCCGTCAGGCCTGTGGCTGCGCCGACTGCCGCTGGGGCAGCGGCTCGTCCATCTTGTCGCCCAGCATGCGCCGCACGGCGACGAAGAACACCGGGATCAGCAGCAGGCCCAGGAAGGTGGCGAACAGCATGCCGCCGATCACGCCGGTGCCGATCGCATGGCGCGCGTTGGCGCCGGCGCCGGTGGAGATCGCCATCGGCACCACGCCCATGATGAAGGCCAGCGAGGTCATCAGGATCGGTCGGAAGCGCAGGCGCGCGGCCTCGATGGTCGCCTCGCGCAGGGTCTTGCCGGCGGCGCGCTCGAGCACCGCGAACTCCACGATCAGGATCGCGTTCTTCGCCGCCAGGCCGATCACCGTCACCAGGCCGATCTTGAAGAAGATGTCGTTCGACAGCCCGCGCATCATCGTGAACACCACCGCGCCGAGGATGCCCAGCGGCACCACCAGCAACACCGAGACCGGGATCGACCAGCTCTCGTAGAGCGCCGCCAGGCACAGGAACACCACCAGCACCGACAGCACCAGCAGCAGCGTGGCGGTATTGCCGGCGATGATTTCCTGGTAGGACATGCCGGTCCAGTCGAAGCCGATGCCGGCGGGCAGCTGCTCGGCCACGATCTCCTCCATCGCCCGCATCGCCTCGCCCGAACTGCGGCCCGGCGCCGGCGAACCGTTGATGTTCACCGCCGAGTAGCCGTTGTAGCGCGTGAGCGAGGGCGTGTTCATCGCCCACTCCGAGCGCACCACGTTGCTCAGCGGGATCATCGCCGGCGTGCCGTCGGCCATCACCTCGCTGGACGGAGTGAAGAAGCGCGCGAACGCATCCGGCCCGGTGCGGTAGGGCGCGTCGGCGCGCATGATCACGCGCTTGATGCGGCCGTTGGAGAAGTAGTCGTTGACGTACACCGGTGCCAGCATCAGCTGGATCGCGTTGTACACATCGCCGGTCGACAGCCCCATGGCCTCGGCCTGCGCGCGATCCACCTCAAGCTGCAGCTGCGGTGCGTCGGCCAGGGTGTTGGGACGCACCGCGGCCAGCACGTCGGGCCGCTGCGCGGCCGCGCCCAGCAGGGTGCCCTGGGCCTGGGCGAGCGCCTGCCGGCCCAGTCCCGCGCGGTCCTGCAGGTACATGTCGAAGCCGCCGAACTGGCCCAGGCCCTGGATCGTGGGCAGGTTGACCACGAAGATCGAGGCGTCGCGGATGCCGTACAGCGCGCCATTGGCCTGCTGGATGAACTCGGGCACGGTGATGTCGCGCTCGTCCCAGTCCTTGAGCTTGATGAAGGCCATGCCGACGTTCTCGCCCTGGCCCACGAAGCTGAAGCCGGCGATCTGCATCATGCTCTCGTAGCCGTCCAGGCCTTCGAGCGTGCCACGGACCTGTTCGAACACCTTCTGCGTGCGCTGCAGCGTCGCCCCGGCGGGCAGCTGCACGATGGCCATGGCGTAGCCCTGGTCTTCCTCGGGCACGAAGCTGCCCGGCAGGCGCGTGAGCAGCACGCCGCAGGCCACCGCCAGCACCACGAACACCACCATCCAGCGCGGCGTGTGGCGCACGGCGCTGCCGATGTGGCCCACGTAGGTGTGGCTCACCCGGTCGTAGAGCCGGTTGAAGCCGCGCACGAAGCGGTTTTCCTTCTTCTCGCCCGGCGCCGCGTGCTGCTTGAGGAAGGTCGCGCACAGCGCCGGGGTGAAGCCCAGCGCGAGGAACGCGGAAAAGCCCATCGCGACGGCGATCGTGATCGCGAACTGTTTGTAGATCTCGCCCGAGGCGCCGCCCTGCAGCGCGCTGGGGATGAACACCGCCGCGAGCACCACGGTGATCGCCACCACCGCGCCGGTGATCTGGTCCATCGCCTTCTCGGTGGCCTCCACCGGCGGCAGATGTTCCTCGGCCATGATGCGTTCGACGTTCTCGATCACCACGATCGCGTCGTCGACCACGATGCCGATCGCCAGCACCATCGCGAACATGGTGAGCTGGTTGACGGTGAAGCCGATCAGGTTGAGCGCCAGGAAGGTGCCCAGCAGCGCCACCGGAATCACCAGGGTGGGGATGATCGTGGCGCGGATGTTCTGCAGGAACAGCAGCATCACCAGGAACACCAGGATCATGGCTTCGATCAGGGTCTTCACCACCTCGTTGATCGACAGGCGCACGAAGGTCGTGCTGTCGAACGGCGAGAACCACTCCACGCCCGGCGGGAACGAGGCCTGCAGCTCGTCCATGCGCGCGGTGACCGCCTCGGCCACGCCCAGCGCATTGGCGCCGGGCTGCAGCATGATCGCGACCGCGCCGGTCGGCTGGCCGTCGAACTGCGCATCGAAGCCGTAGCCCTGCGCACCCACCTCGACCCGTGCCACGTCGCGCAGGCGCACGATCGCGCCGTCCGCGTCCGAGCGCAGGATGATGTCGCGGAACTCTTCAGGCGAACTGAAGCGGCCTTCCGCTGCGACCGTGGCGGTGAAGCCCTGGCCCTGCGGCGCGGGGTCGGAGCCGATCGAACCGGCGGCGAACTGCGCGTTCTGCGCGCGCACCGCCGCCAGTACCTGGCTGGCCGACATGCCGTAGCCCTGCAGCTTGCCCGGGTCGAGCCAGATGTTCATGGCGTACTCGGAGCCGAAGTGCTGGGTGTTGCCCACGCCGGGCACGCGCGCCAGCGGCTCGAGGATGCGCGAGGCGATCAGGTCGTTGAGCGCGTTGCGGTCCATGTCCGGATCGCTGGAGCGCAGGCCCACTACCATGAGGAAGCCGCTGTTGGCCTTGGCCACCACGACGCCCTGCTGCGTCACCTCGGTGGGCAGGCGCGGCGTGGCCAGCGAGACCTTGTTCTGCACCTGCACCTGGGCGATGTCCGGGTCGGTGCCGGTCTCGAAGGTCAGGGTGATCGACACGCGGCCGGAGGAGCTCGAGGTCGAGCTGAAGTAGAGCAGGTTGTCGATGCCGGTGAGCTGCTGCTCGATGACCTGGGTGACCGCCTGCTCCGCGGTCTGCGCATCGGCGCCGGGATAGGTGGCGCCCACGGTCACCTGCGGCGGGGCGACGTTGGGGTACGACTCCACGCCCATGTTGAGCACGGCGATCACGCCCGACAGCGAGATCAGGATCGCGATGACCCAGGCGAAGACCGGGTGGTGGATGAAGAAACGTGACATGGAAGATCAGCCTTCGGAGTCGGTCGCGGCAGGCGCTTGCGCCGCATCGGGCTGCGGC
>JAEXTE010000204.1 GCA_023453655.1 Pseudomonadota bacterium | reverse complement strand
CTCGCGCGAGGTCACCGCCGAGCGCGCGGCCGAGCGGTCGTTGCGCGAGAGCCAGGAACGGCTTTCGATCGCCGCACGGGTCGGCGGGCTCGGCATCTGGGATTACGACATCGCCGCCGACCGGCTGTATTGCGACGCGTCCTGGCACCGGATCATGGGACGCGACCCGGCACGGCCGGTGACCTCGCTGGCCGACTTCCGCCCGTTCATCCATCCCGAGGACGTCGACCGCGCGACCGACGTGAACGAGCGCGCCGCCGACCTGCTGGCCCGCGGCGACGACTATTCGATCATCTTCCGGATCATGCGTCCGACGGCGAGATCCGCTGGCTGCGGTCGCTGGCCGCGGTCGAGCACCGCGACGGCGTGCCGACCCGCGCGGTGGGCTATGTGGCCGACATCACCGACAGCATGCGCGCGGAGCTGGCGCTGCGCGAGGCCAACCGCGAGCTGCTGCAGGAAAAGGTGAGCCTGGCGCTGGAGGTGCTGAAGGACCCGCTGACCGGCATCGCCAACCGCCGGCACCTGGATGCCGAGCTGCCGCGGCTCGACGCGCACAGCCGTGCGCACGGGCAGGGCCTGTGCATCGCGCTGGCGGATATCGACCACTTCAAGCAGTACAACGACCTGTACGGCCATCCCGCCGGCGATGCCGCGCTGCGCCGCGTCGCCGCCGCCCTGCGCGACACCGCGCGGCACTCCGACCTGGTGGCGCGCTACGGCGGCGAGGAATTCGCGGTGGTCCTTCCCGACACGCCCGATCCGGTGCCGCTGATGGAGAAGTTCATGGCCGCGATCGAAGCGCTGGCGATCCCGGCACTGCGGCTCGCCCACCGGGCGGCTGACGATCAGCTGCGGCGCCATCGCGGCGCTGCGCACGCCGCTGACCATGCCGCAGCTGTTCAAGGCCGCGGGCGAGGCGCTGTACGAGGCCAAGGCCGGCGGCCGGAACCGCTACGTGGTCCGCAGCGCGGTCGAACGCTGACGGCCGCCCGCGCCGCCGCGCGAGGACCGCGACAGGAAGCCCAGCAGCGCAGCCTCCCATTGCCGCGGGCCGCGCGCACGCGCCGCGCGACGATGCAGGCTGCCGTCGCGCCAGCCCTCGAACACGCGCGGATCGACGTAGCTCTTGCGGCACACCGTCGGCGTGTTGCCGAGCATCGCCGCGACCGCCGTGACTACGTCGCGGCAGATGCCTGCGGCGGCGGTGTCCGAGGTCGCGGCGTCGGCGGGAATCGCCGCCAGCTGCCGGAACGCGGCCTCGGTCGCGCCCCAAGTGCGGAAGTCCTTGGCGGTGAACGACGCGCCCATGCAGTCGCGCAGGTAGGCGTTGACGTCGCTCGATTCCACCGGCACCAGTTCGCCCGCCTCGTCGCGGTACTGGAACAGGCGCTGTCCCGGCAGTTCGTGCATGGCGCGCACCAGCCGCAGCAGCCGCATGTCCTGGATGCCCGCCTCGTGCGCGCGCCCGCCCTTGCCGTTGAACTGCAGGCGCAGCTCCCGGCCGAGGAAGCGGGCGTGGCGCGTGCGCAGCGTGGTCAGGCCGAACGAGCCGTTCTCGCGCGCGTAGCAGTCGTTGCCCACGCGGATCAGGGTGCAAGCCATGATCGCCACCACGCCGGCCAGCACCTTGTCGCGCGGCAGTCCCGGCAGCGCCAGGTCGGCGCGCACGCGCCGGCGCAGCCTGGGCAATGCGTGGCCGAAGGCGACGATGCGGTCGAACTTGTTGGCATCGCGCAGCGGCCGCCAGTCGGGGTGGTAGCGGTACTGTTTGCGCCCGCGCGCATCGCGGCCGGTGGCCTGCAGGTGGCCGAGCGGCGAAGCGCAGATCCAGACCTGGCGATAGGCCGGCGGGATGGCGAGCGAACGGATGCGCTGGAGGGTGTCCGGGTCGCGCACCACCGCGCCATCGGGATCGCGGTAGCAGAAGCCGCGGCCGCGGCGCTGGCGACTGATGCCGGGCGCGGTATCGCTGACGTAGCGCAGCCCGGCCTCGATCGCGTCGCGCTCGGCGGGGGTCAGGGCGCGGCGGCGTGCCGGACGGAGGCGGGAAGGCATGGCGCGAGTGTGGCGTCGCCTGCCGTGATCGAGCGGTGAACCGGGAGCACGGGTGCGGGCCCCGCCACTTCGCGTTGCTCAGACCTTCAGGTGCCAGCCGCGCCGGTCCATCCAGTGCACGACGCCCCACCACAGTGCGACGAAGGCGAGCGCGAACGCCAGCGATGGCAGGTAGGGCCCGGCGAGCGGCGTCATCCAGGCGGCGAAGCCGGCCTGGTACAGGTCGCCCCAGACGCCGGCTGCGACCAGCGCGCAGACCAGCAGCGCCGAACCGGCATAGGCGGTGATGGCGTTGGCGCCGAAGCTGCGCCCGATGGCCGGCCAGCCCCTGTGATCGACCAGCACGTGCAGCAACCACAGCGCCAGCGTCGCCCAGCCGGCGCTCCACAACACGTAGGACGAGGTCCACAGCGCCTTGTTGAGCGGCATCGCCAGCGACCACAGCGCCCCGGCCGCGAGCATGGCCAGGGCCGCCAGCTGCAGCCGTCGCCGCTGGCCGCAGCGCAGCCACGTCCCCATCCGCACGCCCAGCAGTACCGTGGCGAGCGCGGGCAGGGTAGTCAGCAGGCCCTCCGGATCGCGGCCCAGCCCGGTGGCCGCGTCATAGCGGTACAGATGGGGCGCGAACAGCGCGGTATCGATCCGGTCGGCGAGATTCCGGAATTCGGCGTAGCCGTCCGGCGCCAGCAGTGCCCACCAGCCCAACAGCAGGGCCGCGACCAGCGCCCACTGCGCGCGCGCGCCGAGGTGGATCGCGATCGGCGCGGCCAGCAGGAAGCACAGGCCGATCCGCTGCAGGACGCCCCACGGCCGGTAGTGCGGCAGGTCGTAGGCCCACCACATCGCCAGGTGCAGCAGCAGTCCGAGGCCGACGATGCGCAGCCCGCGCGCGAGGATCGCACGGTGCAGCGCATGCAGGTCGGCGCCCTGCGCGGCGCGCGGCACGACGCCGAGCGCGATCGACACCCCGACCACGAACAGGAAGAAAGGGAACACCAGGTCGGTGGGCGTGCAGCCGTGCCAGTCCGCGTGCAGCAGCGGCGCGTACACGTGGCCCCAGTCGCCCGGCGTGTTGACCAGCAGCATCGCCGCGACCGTCAGGCCGCGCAGCGCATCGACCGATCGGAAGCGGACCGCGCCGCTCACGCCGCGTAGCGCTCCATGTCGCCGCCGATCCAGGTCGCGCGCACCCCGAGCGCCTCGTCCAGCAACACGAGATCGGCGTCCATCCCGGCGGCGATGCGGCCGCGGGTGGCCGCGAGGCCCAGGAATTCGGCCGGGTAGCGCGAGGCCATGCGTGCCGCCTCGGCCAGCGGCAGGTCGAGCAGGCGCACGCAGTTGCGCACCGCGCTGGCCATGTCGAGCGCCGACCCCGCGAGCGCGCCGGCCGCATTGCGCACCACGCCGTCGACCGCGGTGATGGTTTCGCCGTAGAGCTCGAACGACGGCCTGTCCGCGCCGACCATCGGCATCGCGTCGGTGACCAGGAACAGCTTGCCGCGCGGCTTGGCCGCCAGCGCGACGCGCAGGCTGGCCGGATGCACGTGCACGCCGTCGACGATCAAGCCGCACCAGCTGTCGCGATCCTCCAGTGCCGCGCCCACCACGCCCGGCTCGCGCGCGGTCAATGGGGACATCGCGTTGTAGAGATGGGTGAAGCCACGCACCCCGGCTTCGAGCCCGGCGCGCACCTGCGCATGGCTGGCCGCGGTATGCCCCGCCGCGACGACGGCGCCGCGCGCGACCAGGGCACGGATGGCGTCGGGCGGCACCCGTTCGGGCGCCAGCGTCACCAGGGTGACGCCGCCGGACAGCGACGTGACCAGCTCCAGTTCGCCGGCATCGGGCACGCGGAACACCGACGCGTCGTGCGTGCCCTTGCGCTCGGCAGCGAGGTAGGGCCCTTCTAGGTGGATGCCGAGCACGCCGGGCACGCCCCGGGCGATGGCGTCGCGCACCGCGCCGATCGCCTCGCGCATGGTGTCGGCACGGTCGCTGATCAGGGTCGGGAGCAGTCCCGTGGTGCCGTGGCGCCGATGCGCCGCGGCGATGGCGCGGATGCCTTCGACCGTCGGCGTGTTGTTGAGCAGCACGCCGCCACCGCCATTGACCTGCGCATCGATGAAGCCCGGCAGCAGCGATCCGCCGGCCAGGTCGACGCGCGCGGCGTCGCGCACGCGCGCATCGCCCGCCTCGACCACGGCCTGCACCCGCCCCGCCGACAGCAGCACGGCGACGTCGTCGCGGAAGCCCTCGTCGAGCAGCACGCGGCCGTTGACCAGGGCGGTGGGGGATGTCATCGCGTTGGCCCTCCGGTGCAGGCTGGAATCGTCGGGGCGCCGCGTTCGAGGGCGCGGCGCGCGTGGATATCGAAGCACGCCGACGACGTCATCTAGATCGTCTCGGTGACCTTGTTCAGGTGCGGCGGCATGTCCGGATCGAAGCCGCGCGCCAGCGACAGCGCGTTGGCCATCCGGTAGAACGCCTGCACCTGCAGCAGGGGCGCGAAGGCCGGATGCGGCGCCGCCGGCAGCGGCAGGTCGGCGTCGCCGCCCGCGTCGGCCAGCCATACGCTGGCGCCGCGTGCGCGCAGCTCGTCGGCAAGCGCGCGCGTCCCGGGCCCGGTGTCGTCGGGCTGGGCGAGCATGAGCACCGGAAACCCGGCGCCGACCAGCGCCATCGGACCGTGCTTCACTTCGGCCGCGCTGTAGGCCTCGGCGTGCAATCCACAGGTTTCCTTGAACTTGAGCGCCAGCTCCTGGGCCGCGCCCAGTCCCGGCCCGCGGCCGAGCACGAACAGGTTGCGCGCCTGGCGCAGGCCCTCGCGCGCCGGCGCCCAGTCGCAGTTCCACGCCGCGCGCAGCGCATCGGGAAGCGCATCGAGCGCGTCCGCCAGCGCCGGCTCGGCGTCCCAGGCCGACACCAGCTGCAGCAGGGCCGAGAGCGAGGCCAGGTAGCTCTTGGTCGCCGCCACGCTGCGTTCGGGCCCGGCATGCAGCGGCACCACGACGTCGGCCAGGGCCGCCAGCGGCGAATCGGCGACGTTCACCAGCGCGACCACCCGCGCGCCGGCCTCGCGCGCGGCCTCGGCATTGCGCAGCAGGTCGGGGCTGCGACCGGACTGCGAGATCGCGATGAACAACGCGTCGCCCAGCTGCTGGCGCACGCCGTACACCGAGCCCACCGAGGGTGAGACCGAAGCGGTGACCAGGCCCAGCCGCGTCTCGATCAATGCCT
>JAEXTE010000199.1 GCA_023453655.1 Pseudomonadota bacterium | reverse complement strand
TCGCGGCCCTGTGCCGCGCGCACGCCGCCGGATGAGCGCACGTGCACGCCTGGCCGGGGCGCTGGGCTGGCTGGCGCTGCTGCTCGCGGTCGGCGCATGGCTGTCGCAGCCGCTGTCGTTCAGCGGCGACCTGCGCCGCTTCCTGCCCGACCCGCGCACGCCCGAGCAGAAGCTGCTGATCGACGAGCTGGGCGAGGGCCCGGGCGCGCGACTGCTGTTGCTCGCACTGTCGGGCGCGGACGCCGAAACGCTGGCGGCGCGGTCGCAGGCGATCGCCGCGACGCTGTCGGCCGACGCGCGCTTCGGCTTCGTGGCCAACGGCGCCAATGCCGGGCTCGACGCGATCCCCGAGCGGCTGCGTCCGTACCGCTACCTGCTCTCGTCCACGCTCGATACGCAGCCGCTCGACGCGGACTTCCTGCAGGCCGAGATCGAACAGCGCCTGCAGGACCTGGGATCGCCCGCGGGCGATCTGGTCGAGCCGCTGCTGCCGTCCGACCCGACCCTGGAAACCCTGCGCCTGGCCGAAGCCTGGCTGCCGGCGCGTGCGCCGCAGACCCTGCACGAGGTCTGGTTCGACCGCGGCGGCACGCAGGCGCTGCTGCTGGTGGAAACCCGCGCGGCCGGCTTCGATCCCGACGGGCAGCGCGAAGCGGTGGCGGCGATCCAGGACGCGCACGCCATGGCGCGCGGCGCAGCCCCGGGCGATCTCGAACTCAGCGGCCCGGGCGCCTTCGCCGACGAGATCGGCAGCCGCACCGCGCGCGAGGCCGGCTGGATCGGCACCGTCGACAGCATCGGCCTGGTGCTGCTGCTCCTGCTGGCCTATCGGAGCTGGAAGATTCCGCTGCTCGGCGCGCTGCCGCTGGCCAGCGCCGGCATCGCCGGCCTGGCCAGCCTGGTGCTGCTGTTCGGCGACCGCGTGCACGGCATCACCATCGCCTTCGGCTTCACCCTGATCGGCGTGGTGCAGGACTACCCCATCCACTTCTTCAGCCAGCAGCGCGCGGGCCTGTCGCCCTGGCGCAGCGTGCGCGCGCTGTGGCCGACGCTCGCCACCGGCGTGGCCGCGACCTGCATCGCCTACCTGACCTTCCTGTTCTCCGGCGTCGACGGCCTGCGCCAGCTTGCGGTGTTCACCATCGTCGCCCTGGCCACCGCCGCCCTGTGCACGCGCTTCCTGCTGCCAGCGCTGATCGATCCGGCGCGGCGCGACGTCGCCACGTCGCCGCGGCTGCGCCGCATCTGGGAGCGGATCGAGCGGCTGCCGCGTCCGCGCTGGTCGTTGCTCGCCCTGGCCCTGCTGGCGCTGGCGGTGATCGCATGGCGGCCGGGCCCGTTCTGGCAGAACGACCTGGCCAAGCTGACGCCCGTGCCCGCGCCCCTGCTCGAGCGCGACGCGCAGCTGCGCGATGAACTGGGCGCGCCCGACGTGCGCTACGTACTGACCGTGCAGGCGGCCGACGCCGAGTCCGCGCTGCAGGCCAGCGAAGGCCTGCGCCCGGCGCTCGATGCACTGGTCGCCGAAGGTGCGCTCGACGCCTACGACATGGCTGCACGCTACCTGCCCAGTGCCGCGCTGCAGCGCGTCAGCCAGCAGGCGCTCCCGGGCGCGGAGCCGCTGCGCACGGCGCTCGAGTCCGCGCTGGCCGATTCGCCGTTCCGCAGCGACGCGTTCGAGGAGTTCCTGGGCGATGTCGAACGCGCGCGCGCGGCGCCGGTGCTGGGCCCGCACGACCTCGATGGCACGCCGCTGGCTTCGAGCGTGCAGGGCCTGCTGGTCGAGGGCGAGGCGGGCGCGACCGCGCTGGTTTCGCTCAGCGGCCTGCGCGATGTCGAGGCCGTGGCGCGCGTCGCCGACGAAGGCGGTGCGCGCCTGCTGGACATGAAGCAGGCCTCCGAATCGCTGGTCGCCGACTACCGTGGACGGATCCTGGCCGCGCTCGGGCTGGCCGCGCTGTTGCTGGCGGCCACGGTGTGGATCGCGCTGCGCAGCCCGCGGCGCACCCTGCGCGTGCTGCTGCCGATGGCCCTGACCACGGTGCTGGTGCTGGCGGTGCTTCGCGCACTCGGCGTGGAGCTGACCCTGTTCCACCTGATCTCGCTGATCCTCGCCGCCGGCCTGGGCCTGGACTACGCGCTGTTCTTCGAACACGCCGGCGACTCGCGCGACGACCAGCTGCGCACCCTGCATGCGGTGCTCGTGTGCAGCCTGATGACGCTGCTGGTATTCAGCCTGCTGGCGCTGTCGAGCATCCCGGTGCTGCGTGCGATCGGCAGCACCGTCGCGTTGGGCGTGCTGTTCAACTTCATGCTGTCGCTGCTGGTCTCCCGGGCGCCCGCAGGCACGGGCGCAGTGGCGGACCCGATGACGGAGACGCGGGCATGACGCTGGGCCGCGAGGCGATCGAGGCGCTGGTCCCGCACAAGCATGCGATGTGCCTGTGGGATGCGGTGCTGGCGTGGGACGCGGAGCGCATCGTGCTGCGCAGCGACGGCCACCGCGACCCGGGCCATCCGCTGCGCAGCGGCGGGAGGCTGCGCGCGCTGCACCTGTGCGAATACGGCGCGCAGGCGATGGCGGTGCACGGCGGGCTGCTGGCGCGCGCGCCGGGTGCGGCGCCGCGCCCGGGCATG
>JAEXTE010000168.1 GCA_023453655.1 Pseudomonadota bacterium | reverse complement strand
TGGCCTGCGCGGCCACCGCTGCCTGCGGCGCAGGCTCGGCGGCCTTCCCCGCACCCTCGCGCACCACTTTGCCTGCAACGGCCCTGGCCTTCACCTTGGCGGGATTCTTGGCGGTCGCGGAAGGCGTCCGCGTACGCTTGCTGCGCTCAGCCATGGCGCTTCTGGAACTCCCGCATGTAGTCGGCCAGGGCCTGCACGCCGGCCACCGGCATCGGGTTGTAGAGCGAGGCGCGCATGCCGCCGAGCACGCGGTGGCCCTTGAGCCCGATCAGCCCGGCCTCGCGCGCACCGTCGAGGAACGCCGCGTCCAACGCCTGATCGACCAGGAAGAACGGCACGTTCATGCGCGAGCGCACGCTCGCATCGACGTCGTTGCGATAGAAGCCGCCCGAACCATCGATGGCCGCGTACAGCAGCCGCGCCTTCTCGTCGCTGCGGCGGTCGAACTCGGCGGTGCCGCCTTCGTCCAGCATCCAGCGCACCGTCAGCCCCAGCACGTACCAGTTCCAGGTCGGCGGCGTGTTGAGCATCGACTCGCCCTTGAGCTGGGAGCGGTAGTCGAAGATGTCCGCGCGCGGCTGGCCGGCCCGCTCGAGCAGGTCGCGGCGCACGATCACCACGCTGATCCCGACCGGGCCGAGGTTCTTCTGCGCGCCGGCGTAGATCAGGCCGTACTTCGATACGTCGATCGGCTCGGAGGCGATGCTGGAGCTGAAATCGGCGAACAGGGGCACCTTGCCGGTCTCCGGCGGCACCTGGCCCCACGCGGGCCGGAACTCCACGCCGTGGATGGTCTCGTTGGCGGTGATGTGCACATAGGCGGCATCGTCGGACAGGCGCCATTCCTCGCGCGCCGGGATGCCGCGGAAACCACCGGCCTCGCCGCTGGCGGCGACGTTCACGTCGACCGACACCAGCTGCTTGAGCGCGGTGCGTCCCCAATGGCCGCTGACCACGTAGTCCACGCGCTGGCCGGGGTCGGCGAAATTGAGCGCGATCAGCGCCTGCTGCGTGGTCGCCCCGCCGGCCGGGAACAGCACGGCGTAGTCGTCCGGGATCGCCAGCAGCTCGCGCAGGTCGGCTTCCGCCTGGCGCGCCACCTGCAGGAACTCGGGTCCGCGATGGCTCATCTCCACGATCGAGGCGCCTGCACCGCCCCATTCGAGCATGTCCGCCTGCGCCTGGCGCAGGACCGCTTCGGGCAGCATCGCGGGACCGGGGCTGAAGTTGTATGCGCGCGCCATCGTGCTTCACGGATCGGTGGAATGAAGAGGTCTAGTATGCCGCAGCGCAACAGCGAATCCTGCGCCCGGTCCGCAACTTTTCCACCCATCGGGCGTCCAAGCCACGCTTACGGAGGAAACCACCGATGTCCCTGCGCAGCGTGCTCGCGGTCCCCGCGTCCGACGTTACCGATGAAACCGTCTATCGCGACCGGCGCAGGCTGATTGGCGCGCTCGCGGGCACCCCGCTGCTGTCGCTGGCCGGATGCGCCGAAGCGGAGGCCCCGCCCTCAACCGCGACGGTCACTCCCGCGCAGGCGCGTTCGGGATTCCGCACCGACGAGGCGCAGACGCGCTACGAGGACGTCACCAGCTACAACAACTTCTACGAGTTCGGCACCGACAAGGCCGATCCTTCGCGCGCGCGGAAAACGCTGCGCACTTCGCCCTGGAGCGTCGCCGTTTCCGGCGAATGCGCCAGGCCCGGCACCATCGCGCTCGACGACCTGCTCAAGGGCATCGCCGAGGAAGAACGCATCTACCGCCTGCGCTGCGTCGAGGGCTGGTCGATGGTGATTCCGTGGCTGGGCGTGCCGCTGGCCCCGGTGCTGCGCCGCTTCGAGCCCACGTCCAAGGCGAAGTACGTCGCGTTCACCACGCTGGCCGATCCGGCGCAGATGCCCGGCCTGCGCTTCCGGTCGATCGACTGGCCCTACCGCGAGGGCCTGCGCATCGACGAGGCCATGCATCCGCTGGCGTTCCTGGCCACCGGCCTGTACGGCAAGCCGCTGCCGCAGCAGAACGGCGCGCCGCTGCGCCTGGTGGTGCCGTGGAAGTACGGCTTCAAGAGCATCAAGTCGATCGTGGAAATCCGCTTCACCGAACGCATGCCGCCGACCGCCTGGAACCGGCTGCAGCCGCGCGAGTACGGCTTCTACAGCAACGTCAATCCCGAGGTCGACCATCCCCGCTGGAGCCAGAAGAGCGAGCGCCGCATCGCCGGCACCGGCAACCGCCTGTTCGCCGACCGGATCCCCACGCGCATGTTCAACGGCTATGGCGACCAGGTGGCGTCGCTGTACGCGGGCATGGACCTGAAGCGGTGGTACTGAACCTGCGCGGGCGCGCCTGAGGCCGGGGCGGACGATGACGGTTTCGAACCGCGGCGTGGTGGCCGCCAAGGCCGCGCTCCATGCACTGGCGCTGGCGCCGATGGCGCTGCTGGCCTGGCGCATCCGCCTGGTCTGGACCGAGGCCGACATCGACGCGCTGGGGCCGGACCCGGTCGCGACGATCGAGCACGCGCTCGGCCTGTGGGCGCTGCGCCTGCTGCTGCTCACCCTGGCGGTCAGTCCGCTGCGCCAGCTCACCGGCCGACCGGTGCTGCTGCAGTTCCGGCGCATGCTGGGCCTGTACGCCTTCGCCTATGCCAGCCTGCACTTCGCCGCCTACCTGGTCCTGGACCTGCGCGGCTGGTGGACCTTGGTGTTCGAGGAGATCGTCAAGCGCCCCTACATTACCGTCGGCTTCGCCGCCTGGCTGCTGCTGGTTCCCCTGGCGATCACCTCGACCCGCGGCTGGATGCGCCGGCTGGGCCGCCGCTGGGGGCAGTTGCACCGGCTGGTGTACGCGATCGGGGTGCTGGCGGTGCTGCACTTCTGGTGGATCGTGAAATCCGACTACCGCGAGCCGCTGCTCTATGCCGCGATCCTGGGCGTGCTGCTGGGGTGGCGGGCTTGGAAGCGGGCCAGGCGGCCGGTGCCGAGCGCGTCGTCTCCCCGCACGGCGCCACGCCCCGCGGTGGGCAAGGACGGTGCCTCAGCCCTGTCCGAACAGGAACAGCGCGGCCAGCAGTAGCGCCAGCGCCGCCGCCGCGAGCAGCAGCCAGGGCAGCCGGCTGGCGCGACCCTGCGCGGGTGCGGGCGGTTCCTCCGCCACGGCCCCGGTCGCGGCCTCCTCCGGGGCACGCGGCCTGCGCCGCGGCGCTTCCACGACAAAGCGGTGGTGGCCGTCGAAGACCACCTGGTCGCCGGCTTCGAGCCAGGCATCGCGGACGGCCTCGCCGTTGACCACGCTGCCTTCGGCCGACCCCAGGTCGCGCAGCACCACCTGCTCGCCCACCAGCTCCAGGCGCGCATGCCGGTCGGCGAAAGCCGGATCGTCGATGCGGATGTCCGCGTCGACGTGCCGGCCCACCAGGCGCGGCCGCTCGAGGGTGAAGCAGCGGCCGTGGAAGCGGCCACCGACGCCGCGCAGCACCACGCGCAGGTTCGGCATGTCTTCCGCCGGGCCGGCTTCCTCCCCGACAGGGGGCACCTGCACCGGCTGCGCCGACACCAGGCGCAGTTCGACGCCGTCGACATAGATCGCGTCGCCGGCGCGCAGCATCGCCATGCGCCGGACGTGGCGTCCGTTCACGTGCACGCCGGGCGCGCCGGTGTCGACGTTCAGCCAGACGCCGCGCCGGTCCACGCACAGGCGCAGCGGGCAGTCGCCGCCGCCTTCCACCACTTCGATACGGCCCGGACCGGTCCGCGCGATGCCGTGCACGCCGACGGGCAGCGGACGGTCGTCGCGCTGCTGGGTGCCGATTCGCAATCTCACGGACTCCATGGCGCGGCAATCTAGCATGCGCGCACCGCGCGGATGCTTGGCCCGGTTCATCGTCCCGGCGCAGAATGGCGGTCCTCCCCTGCAGGCGCACTCCATGTCCGGTATCGATATCCGCCACTCGCACTCGCTTCCGCTGGAACAGGCCCGCCAGGCCGTCGAACAGGTGGCGCAGAGCCTGTCGGCGCGCTTCGACGTGGCCTGCGACTGGGAGGAGGACACGCTGCATTTCTCGCGCACCGGCGTGACCGGCCGGATCGCGCTGGAGCCGCGGCAGGTCCACGTCACCGCCAACCTCGGGTTCCTGCTGTCGGCGATGAAGGGGCCGATCGAGGCGGAGATCCGCCGCGTGCTGGCCGAACGCTTCGGCGACGGGGTCGCGGCCTGAACAGACCGGCGACCGCTGGCGTCCACGCGCGCATCTGGGACGGCGGTCGCGTCCACGGGCGCGAAACGCACGCCTGCGGGCCCGGAGCAACCGGGCGTTTCCGCTATCCTTTTGCGCGCCCTCCCGAGCCCAAGTAACCGATGTCCAACTGGCTGATCGCGATCGGCGTGTCGCTGCTGGTCGGCGGCATGGCCACGGCCCACTTCCTTGGCGTGCAGCTGCGCCGCGACGAGACGCAGGCGGGCATCAAGGCCCTGTCCGGCGTGTCGTGGCGCACCTTCATCCACATGGTGCTCGACGCGCTGGCGCGGCGCGGCTTCGCGCGCGTTGTGGACGCCGAGAATCCCTCCGGCGACAGCGACTACGTGCTCGAGCGCGACGGCGAGCACTGGCTGCTCTCGTGCAAGCACTGCAGCGCCTTCGTGCTGGGCCGGCTGACCGTCAACGAGCTGGCGCGCGCGATCGAACTCAAAAGCGCCGCCGGCGGCTTCCTGGTCACCCAGGGCCGCATCACCGAGGACGCCCGCCCGGTGGCCGCGCTGCAGCGCATCGAACTGCTCGACGG
>JAEXTE010000118.1 GCA_023453655.1 Pseudomonadota bacterium | reverse complement strand
CCGGCCAACTTCGACAGCCTCGAATCGATCGACCGCTACCTCGACGTCCGGCTCGCGGCCTGACGGACCCTGCACGATGGAGACCCTGGTCGCGCGGCTGGAACGCACCGCCGCGGCGATGCCCGAGCGCACCGCGCTGCAGCAGGAGGGGCGCCGCCTGGACTACCGGGGCCTGCACGCGGCGGCGCTGGAGTTCGCGCGCGGCCTGCGCGCGCGCGGCATCGCACCCGGCGACCGGGTCGCCCTCATCCTGCCCAACTGCATCGAGGCCGTGGTGGCCTGGTACGGCTGCTGGCGCGCCGGCGCCGTTGTGGTGCCGCTCAACGCCCAGGCGCGCGAACGCGACTTCCTGCCCTGGCTGCAGCACAGCGGCGCCCGCCTGCTGGTGCATGACGGCAGCGAGGACGCGGCGCGTGCCGCAGCCGCGGCCGATGTGCCGGTGCTGCCGGCGCAGCAATGCATGGCGGGCGAGGGCGATGGCATGCGGGATGCGACGGCGGACCTGCCGCCGCCCGATCCGGAAACCCTGGCCGCCATCCTCTACACCTCCGGCACCACCGGCGCGCCCAAGGGTGTGGCGCTGCGCCACAGCAACCTGGCCGCCAACACCGCCTCCATCCTCGAGTCGCTCGGCCTGCGCGCCGACGACAGCACGGTCAGCACGCTGCCGTTCTACTACGCCTACGGCGCCTCGGTGCTGCACACCCACCTGGCCGTGGGCGCGCGCATCGTGCTCGAGGAGAACCTGGTCTTCCCGCACCTGATCACCGAGGCGCTGGCGCGCGAGCATGCGACGGGATTCTCGGGCGTGCCGTCCACCTTCGCCCTGCTGCTCGACCGCGGCCAGCTCGACCGCCACGACCTGTCGGCGCTGCGCTATCTCACCCAGGCCGGCGGCGCGATGGCGCCGGCGGTGGCGCAGCGCGTTCGCGCCGCCTTCCCGCAGGCGCGGCTGTTCGTGATGTACGGCCAGACCGAGGCCAGCGCCCGCCTGACCTGCCTGCCGCCCGAGCGGTTCGAGGACAAGGCCGGCTCGGTCGGCCTGCCGATCGCCAATGTCGAGATCCAGGTGCGCCGCGAGGACGGCAGCCCGGCCGCAACCGGCGAACCCGGCGAGGTCTGGGCCCGCGGCCCCAACGTCATGGCCGGCTACTGGCAGGCGCCCGAGGCCACCGCCGCCACCCTGGTCGACGGCTGGCTGCGCACCGGCGACGAGGGCCAGCTCGATGCCGAGGGCTTCCTGTGGCTGTCCGGCCGCCGCAGCGACATGATCAAAACCGGCGCGCACCGCGTGCATCCGCAGGACGTGGAAGAGGTGATCGCCGAGCTGCCCGGCGTGCGCGAGGTGGCGGTGGCCGGCCTCGACGACGGCCTGCTCGGGCAGGTCGTGGCCGCCTTCCTCGTGCCCGGCGACGATGCGCCGAGCGAGATGGCGGTCAAGGCGCATTGCCGCCAGCGCCTGGCAACGTACAAGATTCCAAGGCGGGTCGCCTTCGTGAGCGAGCTGCCCAAGACCGCGTCGGGCAAGATCCGCCGCGCCGCATTGACCCAGGGGAACCCATGAGCCGTCTCGATCCGTCCGTGCTTGACCTCGACTACGCCGCCGAAGCCGACCGGATCGCCGCGCGCCTGCGGCAGATCGTCGCCCGCGACCTGCACCGGCGCGGCCTCGTGGTCGCGATCTCCGGCGGCATCGACTCCACCACCTGCGCCGCGCTCGCCGTGCGCGCACTGGGCCCGGAGCGCGTGTTCTGCCTGATCCTGCCCGAGCGCGATTCCAGCGACGACAGCGCGGTGCGCGCCAACATCCTGGCCGAGCACCTGGGCGTGCGCGTGCACACCCACGACATCGCCCCGGCCCTGGCCGCGATCGGCTGCTACGAGGCGCGCGACAACGCCGTGCGCAGCGTGCTGCCGGGCTATGGCGATGGCTGGAAGTTCAAGATCGTCATCGCCGGCGGCGCGCAGGGGCTGATCAACCGCTTCCGCATCGTGGCCGAGGATCCGGCCGGCGAACGCCACGAGCAGGACCTGCCGCTCGAGGCGTATCTCACCATCGTCGCGGCCACCAACTTCAAGCAGCGCATCCGCAAGACACTCGAATACTTCCACGCCGACCGCCTCAACTACGCGGTGACCGGCACGCCCAACCGGCTGGAGTACGACCAGGGTTTCTTCGTCAAGAACGGCGACGGTTCGGCCGACGTCAAGCCGATCGCGCACCTGTACAAGAGCCAGGTCTACGCGATGGCGCGCCACCTCGGCGTGCCCGAGCGCGTGACTTCGGCCACGCCCACCACCGATACCTATTCGCTGGCGCAGGGCCAGGACGAGTTCTACTTCGCGCTGCCGTACGCGCAGATGGACCTGGCGCTGTGGGCGCTCAACCACGGCCTGCCCGCGTCCGAACTTGCGGGTGCGCTGGGCGTATCCGAGGCCCAGGCGCAGGCGGTGTACGACGACATCCAGGCCAAGCGCCGCACCACGGCCTACCTGCACCGCCCGCCGGTGCTGGTCGAGCCGGTGACCGAACTGCCCGGGCACTGAGCCGATGGCTGCCAATCCGGCCTATACCGTCCATGTCGCCGACGTGGAGCGCGATCGCGAGCTGATCCTCGGCCTGTGGCGCGGCAACCTCGGCGACGAGTCGCGCATGGCGCGCAAGTACGACTGGTTCTACCGCGAATGCCCCTACGGCGCGCCGCTCACCCTGCTGCTGCGCCACGAGGAAAGCGGCGCCTGGGTGGGCGTGGCCACCGCCGGCCCGCGGCAGATGATGCTGGGCGGCAAGCTGGTGCAGGCCGGCGTGCTGGTGGACCTGGCGGTGCTGCCGGCGCACCGCTCGCTGTTCCCGGCGCTGTCGCTGCAGATGGCGCTGATGGAGGCCGGAGCGAAGCGCTTCGAGCTGATGTACGGCTTCCCCAATCCCAAGGCCGCCGCCGTGTTCAAGCGCGTCGGCTACGTGCCGCTGTGCAAGCTGGTACGCCACGCGCGCGTGGTGCGGCATGGCGGTTACGTGCGCCGCCGCCTGCCCGCGCCTTTGGCATGGCCGGCGGGCCTGCTGCTCGATGCGGCCGACCAGGTGCGACTGGCGGGGCGCGGCGCAGGCACGCGCGGCGAGTGGCTGGACCAGGCCGACGAGACGCTGTCGGCGCTGTGGTCGCCCGATCGCGCCGGCGACGGCCCGGTGTCGATCCGCGACCTGACCTTCCTGCGCTGGCGCTTCGACCAGTCGCCGCTGGTGGACGTGCGCTACCTGCTGGTGCGCGGCCGCGACGGCACGGCCCTGGCCTGGTTCGCCTGCGAGTCGCGCGAGGGCGTGCTGTACGTGCACGATTTCTGGGCCGCGCGCGGCGTGGCCGGCCCCTCCCGGGCGGAAGTGGCCACCCTGCTGCGCTTCGCGCGCGATGGCGGCCACACCGCGGTCTCGATCGAACTGGGCGCGGCGGCGGCGGGCGAGGGGCTGCTGGGCAACGGCTTCGTCCCGCGCGAGCCGCGCCCGGTGTTCTGGCATCCCTGCGGCGAGACCCTGGAGGCGGTGGCGCCCGCCGACCTCTGGCTCACCGCCGCGGACGAGGACGAATAGCGCACGCGCCTTCCGCGCGCGCGAGGCGGGGGCGGCCCCTTCCATGGCCGCGAAGGAGGCTGCATGGACAGGAAGTGGAGTGCGCTGGCGCTGGCCTGGCTGCTGGCGTCTGATGGCGTGGCGGCGGCATCGCCCGAAGCGGGCGAAACCGTCGCGCTGGCGGGGCAGGGCAGCGCCGCGCCCGCGCCCGGCATCCATGTCGAACAGGTGGTGCAGGACGGGCTGACCTCGCCCACTGCCATCGCCAGCCCGCGCGACGGCAGCGGCCGCATGTTCGTGATCGAGCGCGAAGGCCGCATCCGCGTGCTCGACCGCGACGGCAAGCTGCTGCCCGAGCCGTACT
>JAEXTE010000112.1 GCA_023453655.1 Pseudomonadota bacterium | reverse complement strand
CGCCTCGACCTTGCGGGCCGCCACCGCGCCGCCGCCGCCCACCAGCACGGCACGGCCGCGCAGGTCGGCGAACAGGGGGAACAGCCGGGGGGAGGCGGTCTCTGGCATCGGGGCGGTCGCGTTGGCGTGGAGCGACGCTAGCGAGTGGCGGGCGGTCCGAGGAAATGGCGACCGGTCCTGCGCTTATGCCTCGCCGGCATAAGCACCGTCTGGAGCGGCGTGGACAGCAGGGAATGACGGGTCTATGCTCCGCCATTCCATCTTTCCATCATGATGAAAGGATAATGTTGCGGCCGAAACCAGGGCCGCGCGGACGCCGGCCATGACCCTCACCCAGCTGCGCTACTTGGTCGCGATCGCCGATTCCGGGCTCAACATCACCCTGGCCGCCGAGCGCGTGCATGCCACCCAGCCGGGGCTGTCCAAGCAGCTCAAGCAACTGGAGGACGAACTGGGCTTCCAGCTGTTCGTGCGCAAGGGCCGCAGCCTGGACGCCATCGCCCCGGCCGGCGAGCGGGTGCTCGAACACGCGCGCCGGATCCTGGCCGAGGCCGCCAACATCCGCAGCTACGCGGCCAACGAGCGCGGCGAGTACAGCGGCCGCCTGCTGCTGGCCACCACCCACACCCAGGCGCGCTACGTGCTGCCGCCGGTGATCGCCGCGATCCGCCGCGAGTTCCCGCGCGTGGACGTGGACCTGCAGGCGGCCAGCGATCCCGAAGTGCTGCAGCTGCTGCACGACGGCGCCGACCTGGCCCTGATCAGCACCGCCGGCAGCACGCCCTCCGGCGGCCTGCCGGTGCCGCTGTACCGCTGGCGGCGGGTGCTGCTGGTGCCGGCCTCGCACCCGCTGGCGGAACTGTCGCGCGCGCCGACCCTGGCCGAGCTGGCGCGGCATCCGCTGATCAGCTACGAATCCTCCACCCGCGGCGACTCCTCGATGCGCCGCGCCTTCGCCAGCGCCGGGGTCGAGCCGCAGATCGCGATGACCGCGCGCGACGCCAACCTGATCAAGACCTACGTGCGCGCCGGCCTCGGCGCCGGGCTGCTCGCGGAGATGGCGACCGGCCCGCGCGAGGACGACGACCTGCGCATCCTCGAGGCGCCGGCGGAAATTCCCGAATGCATCACCTGGGCGGTGATTCCGCGCGGACGCGTGCTGCGCGAGTACGCGCTGGCGCTGCTGCACGGCGTAGCGCCCCAGCTCGACCGCCGCGACCTGCGGCGCGTGATCGAGGGCAACCTCGAACCCGACTGGCCGCGACCGCCGAGCTGGCGCGAACTCAGCCAGGCGATCACGATCTAGCGGACGCGCGCCTGGCCCGTCGTGGCGGCGGTTATTCCTGCACCGTGGTGATGTAGGCGCCGGTGCTGACGATCTGGAAGGTGTCGTTGTCCACGCGCCGCACCGGACTGCCGTCCGAGAGCGTGTACACCAGCCGGGAAGCGCGATGGTCGGGGGCATCCTGCCCGCCTTCGGGCGCCTCCAGGCGCTGGATCACCTTGTGGCGGTTGCCCGCCTCGTCCTGTGCGTAGAGCGTCTGGGTCATGCACGAACCTCCGGCGACGTGGACGTCCACGCTAGCGCCGCAGCGGAAGGCCGTCGTGAAGAAAGCGGGGCCGATGCGTTAAGCGTCGTGCGCCGCCGGTCACGCGCGGCGCGCAGGGTCCGGCTACAGATAGGACACGATCGGCGGCGCCGAGTCCCAGTTGCCGTGCGCGCCGTCCTCGTAGCGCACCGGGGCGGCCGCCAGCTCCTCCGGCGCGACATCGTCCAGGCAGGCGACGTTGATGCAGGCGAAGCTGCCGCCCATCGCATCGAACGCGGCGCGACTGAAGGTGTTCACGCCGCAGTCGGGGCAGAAACAGTGCTCGATCGAGCATTCCCCGAAGCGGTAGCGGCCCAGCGCGTCCTCGCCGGCGAGCACGGTGAAGGCCTCGGCCGGCACGTGCGCCTTCCAGATGCGCGTCTTGCGGCAGTAGCTGCAGTTGCAGCGCAGCGTGCTGGCGTACCACGGGCCGGGACGCAGCTGCGGCGATCGCGCGCCTGCCGGCGCCAGGTCGACCTCGCAGCGGAAGCGGATGCGGCCGCAGTGGCAGCTGCCGGAACGGGGCTGGATCATCGGGACGGCTCCTGCGTGGGATGCCGTGAAGACGATCGACGGCGGCGCGGATCGACGTCGGCGCCGCCGCCTTGCATGGTGGTTCAGCGGCCTGCGGATGAGGCCTCGGGATGGCCGTGGTACACCGCGTCGCGGAAGCGCTTGTGCAGGTCGGTCCCGCCGGGCGGAATGTACTGGGTGAACAGCACCGCGACGATCTCGTTGGCCGGGTCCACCCAGAACAGGGTGTTGGCATAGCCGTCCCAGAAGAACTCGCCAACCGCGCCGGACGCCTCTTCCGCGCTCGCCGGCGGCGAATGGCGCACGGCGAAGTCGATGCCGAAGCCGACCTGGCCCTTGCCGGGCAGCCAGGAACGGTCGTCGCCGACTTCGGGCGGCAGCATGTCCGTGCCCATCAGCCGCACCGTTTCGGGCTTGAGCACGCGCACGCCGTCGAGGCTGCCGTCTTCGAGCAGCATGCGGCCGAAGCGCATGTAGTCGTCGAGCGTGGACACCAGGCCGTAGCCGCCGGGCGCCTCCAGCGTGAACTCGCGATAGGCGTTGTCGAGCGCCGGCGAGTCGGGCAGGCGGCGGAAGCCACCGTCGGCGAGCTCGTACATGGCTGCCATGCGGTCGCGCCGGTCGGCGGCGACGTGCCAGGTCGTCTGCTCCATCTTCAGCGGATCGAGCACGCGCTCGCGCACCAGCTGGGCGAAGGGCTTGCCGGCCAGCACCTCGGCCAGCCGCGCCTGCACGTCCACCGAGATTCCGTACAGCCAGCGCGTGCCCGGCTGGTAGGCCAGCGGCACGGCCGCCAGGCGCTCGGACATCTGCGCCAGGGTGATGTCGCGCGAATCGATGTCGGCCTCGCGGTAGCGCGCGGCCGCGGCGTTGTCCTCGAAGGCGGCGGCGAAGCCGGCGGTGTGGCGCAGGATGTCGCGCACCAGGATCGGCCGCTGCGGCGGTACCAGCACCGGCTGGCCGCTGGCGTCCTCGCCGGCCAGCACGCGCACGCCGGCGTACTCGGGCAGGTAGTCCGAGAGCGGCGCGTCGAGTTCGAACAGGCCTTCGTCGTAGAGCGACATCAGCACGACGCCGGTCACCGGCTTGGTCATCGAATAGACCTGGGCCAGGGTGTCGCGCGCCATCGCGCGGCCGGCCTCGCGGGCGGCCATGCCGAACGCGCCGAAGTCGGCTTCGCGACCGCGTGCGGGGACCAGGGCCGACACGCCCACTGCGCGGCCTTCCTCGACGATGGCGCCCAGCACCGCGTCGATGTGCGCGGCATCGACCACCGGCTTGGCGGCCGCAGTGGCCTCGGGCCGGGTGGCGGGCGCGGATGCGGCGCTGCCGCCGTCCTGTGCGGGCTGGCACGCGGCCAGCAGCAGGCCGAGGACGGCCGCCATGCGGATCTTCATGCGGGACTCCCTGATGAGGTTGGCGCGCGCGTCGGCGAACGCCGCGCGAGTATGCCTGCGCGTGTCGTCGCGATTCCCGCTGCAGCGCAGCGTCGATGCAGCTGAAACCATCGCGCCGCCGCCGTCGCCGCGAGGCCGCGATCAGGCCGGGCTGGCCAGCGGATGCGACACCTCGCGCAGCTCGGAGGCGCGCACGACCTGGTTGCGGCCGCGCAGCTTGGCCTCGTACAGGGCCTGGTCGGCGCGCAGCACCAGGCGCTGCGCGGCGTCGCCGTGCTCGGGGCAGCCGGCCACGCCGATCGACAGCGTGGTCCGCATCGCCTGGCCGCCGGAGACCACTTCCAGCGAGGCGAACGTCGTGCGCAGCTCCTCGGCCATCGCCATCGCCTCGTCCACGGTGGTGCCAGGCAGCATCAGCAGGAATTCCTCGCCGCCGTAGCGGCAGGCGATCAGGCCGCCGTCGCGCACGCGGTCGCGCAGGAGGTCGGCCAGGCGCCGGATCATCTCGTCGCCGGCCGGGTGCCCGTAGGTGTCGTTGATCCGCTTGAAGCGGTCGATGTCGATCAGCACCAGGGTCAGCGGTGCGCCGGTCTGCGCGCAGGCGGCGAGTTCGCGCTCCAGGGCGTCGTCGAGGAAGCGGCGGTTGTGCAGGCCGGTGAGCGGATCGCGCTCGGCCTGTTCCTGCAGCTGCGACTGCAGCCGGGTGATCTGCGCAAGCCGCTGGCCGAGTTCGTGGCGGCTGTCGCGCAGCTTCACGCCGCGCTGGTAGGCGTCGTTGGCGACGATCAGCAGGTACGCGGTCAGCAGCACGATGCACAGCAGCGAGGTGTGCAGTTCGGTGTGCGGCCGGAACTCCAGCCCATGCACCGCCGCCACGAGGCCCACGCCGGCCAGCATCGCGACCACGCCCTTCCACAGCGACGGGATGCCCATGAAGATGACCACGTTGATGCATACGCCGACGAACAGCATGAAGCTGATCCACAGCGGCAGGCCCCACACCGCGCTCCATGCCCCCAGCAGCACGCCATCCACCAGCAGGTTCTGCAGTTCGGCGCGCAGCGGATCGGCGGCGCGCGCGGCGCGCCAGTAGACCAGCTGTGGATAGACCAGCAGCTGCAGCAGCAGCAGCGTCCACATCAGCGGGCCGGCCTGCAGGTAGGCAAGATGCGCGCCCAGCGCCGAGAGGCCGAGCGCGAAAAACAGCGACCGGTTGCGCCGGTTGAGCGTGACCACCCAATGGAGCTTGCCAGCCTGCACTGTGTTCCCCTGGTGCCGCGCGCTGCCCCGTCGCGGCGCATGGACGCCCCCATGCGGAGTCGTATTGTAGCGGTCCGCGGTGCCCTTTCCGCGTGTCCGTCCGGCCGTCCCTGGCCGGCTCCGGCGGCGGCGCGCCGGGGCCGATGCGCCTGGCCGCCGCCGGATGGCGTAGGCTGCCGGCGTCGCCCCGGTGGGATCTGACATGCAGCAGGCAGGCACGCCGGACAACGAGGAGCAACGGCTCGCGGCCCTGCAGTCGCTGGGCATCCTCGACACCGGGAACGAGGCCAGGTTCGACGACCTGGTCGCGATCGCGGCGGCGGTGTGCGGCGTGCCGATGGGGGCGGTGACCCTGGTCGACGCCGAACGGCAGTGGTTCAAGGCCCGGCTTGGGCTGCAGGCCAGCGAGGCGCCGCGCGAGTTCGCGTTCTGCGGCCACGCGATCCTCCAGCAGGGCGTGCTGGTGGTGCCCGACGCGCTGCAGGACGAACGCTTCCGCGACAACCCGCTCGTCACCGGCAAGGACGGCATCCGCTTCTACGCCGCGGCGCCGCTGCTCGGCCCCGAGGGCATGGCGGTGGGCGCGCTGTGCGTGATGGATCGCGTGCCCCGGCACCTGGCGGTGTACCAGCTGCAGGCGCTCGAAGCGCTGTCGCGCCAGGTCTCGGCGCAGTTCGAACTGCGCCGCGTCACCGCCGAGCTGCAGCTGCAGCTGGCGGAGCGCGGCTGGTACGAAGAGCGCCTGCGCAGCCTCAACGCCGAGCTCGCGCTGCGCAATGCCGCGCTGGACGAGCAGGTGCGGACCGATCCCCTGACCCGGCTGGCCAACCGGCGCGCGCTGGGCGCGGCGCTGGCGCGGGCGCTGTCGGGCGGTGGTCGCTGGTGCCTGGCGCTGCTGGACATCGACCACTTCAAGGCGATCAACGACACCCACGGCCACGTGGTGGGCGACGAGGTGCTGGTGGCGGTGGCCACCGCGCTGGCGGGTGCCGCCGGCGACGGCGTGCTCTCGCGCTATGGCGGCGAGGAGTTCGCCTGGCTGTTCGAGGGCACGCTCGAGGCCGCGCAGGCCTGCTGCGAGCGCATGCGCGCCGCGGTGGCGTCGATGCCGCAGGCCAGGCGGGTGACGGTGAGCGCCGGAC
>JAEXTE010000048.1 GCA_023453655.1 Pseudomonadota bacterium | reverse complement strand
TTCTCCGCCACGTGCAGGTGGTTGATCATCTCGACGATGCGCTGGTGCTGGCTGTCGATGATGTCGATGCCGGTGTTGAGGCCTTCCTGCCAGATGAGCAGTCCCACGGTGCGTCCCCTGTAACGCGTTGCGTGGGCGACACTGTGCGGCGCCGGCGGCGCCTCGACATTGATCGCAATCAAGGACCGGGGCGCATCCGGGCGCTCGCGGCCGCGCGCCTCAGGTGATGTCGGCCTGCGAGTCGGCCTGCATCTCGTAGCGGCCGGGGCGCGGGTTGAGGTGGCCGCAGGCCTTGCAGGTGCGCAGCGCGTCGTCGCGATAGAAGGTCTCGAACACGCGGAAGAAGTCCTGCTCGATGTCCTGGAGGTGGAAGAATTCCTCGTACAGCTTGGTGTTGCACTGCACGCAGAACCACATCAGCCCGTCGTCCTCGTGGGCCAGGCGGCGGCGCTCGATGACCAGGCCGATCGAGCCCTCGGCGCGCTGCGGCGAATGCGGCACGCGCGGCGGCAGCAGGAAGGTCTCGCCGGCGCGGATCGGGATGTCGCGTACCCGGCCCTCGTCCTGGATCCGCAGCACCATCTCGCCCTCGAGCTGGTAGAACCACTCCGGGCCTTCCTCGAAGTGGTAGTCGGTGCGGGCGTTGGGGCCGCCGACCACCATCACGATGAATTCGCCGTCGTAGATGCACTTGTTGCCGACCGGCGGTCTGAGCAGGTGGCGGTTGTCCTCGACCCACTGCTGGAAGTTGAGCGGCGCGGGGATCATCGGCAGGACTCCTTCCCGGCGGGGCCGGGCGGCAGGGCGGCGACGCACTTGAGCTCGATCGCGATCGGCGTGGGCAGCGCGTCGATGCCCAGCGTGGTGCGGCACGGTGCGGTGGCCGGGTCGGGGAAGTACTCCGCCCAGACCTCGTTGTATGCGGTGAAATCGCCGGCCATGTCGGTGAGGTAGACGGTCACGTCGACCAGGTCTTCCCAGCGCGCGCCGCTGGCCTGGAGCACCGCGCGGACGTTGGCGAAGACCGCGCGGGTCTGCGCGGCGATGTCGTGCGACACCAGCCCGCCCTGCGCATCGTGGATATTGCCCGGCACGGCATCGGTGCCCGGCTCGCGCGGGCCGATCCCGGAGAGGAACAGCAGTCCGCCGGCGCGGCGCGCATGCGGATAGCGCCCGACCGGCGCCGGCGCCGCGTCCGCGCGGATGCCGGCGCCCGCCATCAACGGTCCTCCCGGTCGGTCCGGATCCGCTCCAGCGCCGGCGCGTACTGGTCCGACAGCGACTGCTCGCTGTCCACGTCCAGGCCCAGGTCGTGCACGCGGCCGTCGCGCAGGGTATAGACCCAACCGTACACGTGGAGCGCCTGGCCGCGCGACCAGGCGTCGCGCACGATCGTGGTCTCGCACACGTTCGCCACCTGTTCGAGCACGTTGAGCTCGCACAGGCGGTCGTGGCGCAGGCCATGCTCCTCGATCGCGGCCAGCACGCCGCTGTGGCGGTTGGCCACGTCCTTGACATGGCGGATCCAGTTGTCGGCCAGGCCGACGCGCATGCCGTCCAGCGCGGCCAGCACGCCGCCGCAGCCGTAGTGGCCCACCACCAGGATGTGTTCGACCTTGAGCACGTCGACCGCGAACTGGATCACCGACAGGCAGTTGAGGTCGGTATGCACCACCACGTTGGCGATATTGCGGTGGACGAACACCTCGCCCGGGGCCATGTCCACGATCTGGTTGGCCGGCACGCGCGAGTCCGAACAGCCGATCCACAGGAACTTGGGCGTCTGCAGCTTCGACAGCCGCTGGAAGAAGGTGGGGTCCTCGGCCTCGATGCGCGAAGCCCAGGCTTCGTTCTTCTGCAGCAGTTCGTCGAGTCGGCTCATCTGGGGTCCACAGGGGAGGGTCCCGCCATTATCGCAAAGCGATGCAGACGTTCCGTGGTTCGGTGAAAAAGCGCATGGCCTCGAGCCCGCCCTCCCGGCCCAGCCCGGACTGCCCGGTGCCGCCGAAGGGCGTGCGCAGGTCGCGCAGCATCCAGCCGTTGATCCAGACGATCCCCACGCGCAGGGCCGCGGCCAGGCGATGGGCGCGGTCCAGGTCGCGCGTCCACAGCGAGGCGGACAGGCCGTAGTCCACGGCGTTGGCCAGCCGCAGCGCCTGGGCCTCGTCGTCGAAGGCCTGCACGGTCGCGACCGGGCCGAAGATCTCGATGCGGTTGGTGTCCGCGTCCGGGCCGAGCCCCTCGATCACGGTGGGTTCGACGAACCAGCCGGGCCGGTCCAGCGCGTGCCCGCCGCAGAGCACGCGGCCGCCTTCCTCGCGAGCCCGGGCCAGCGCCGCCACGACCTTGTCGAAGTGGGCCTGCGAGACCAGCGGCCCGAAGCGCGTGTCGGGGTCGACCGGGTCGCCGACGCGCAGCGCGCGCACGCGCTCGACGAAGGCCTCGGTGAACTGGCGCGCGATGCCGCGCTCGACCAGGAGGCGCGAGCCGCACAGGCAGATCTGGCCGCTGTTCTGGAAGGCCGACCGCACCAGGGTATCGAGGTGGTCCTGCCAGTCGCTGTCGGCGAACACGATCGTCGCGTTCTTGCCGCCGAGTTCCAGCGACACCTTCTTCAGCTGCGGCGCCGCCAGCGCGGCGATGCGCCTGCCGACGGCGGTACTGCCGGTGAACGAGACCGCACGTACATCCGGGTTCGCGACGATCGCCTCACCAGCCTCCGGGCCTCGGCCGTGGACGATGTTGAGCACGCCGGCCGGCAGCCCGGCCCCGTGGGCCAGTTCGCCGAGCATGGCCGCGCTCAGCGGCGTGACTTCCGACGGCTTGGCGACGACCGCGTTGCCTGCCGCCAGCGCCGGCGCGATCTTCCAGGTCAGCAGGTACAGCGGCAGGTTCCAGGGCGAGATCGTGCCGATCACGCCCAGCGGCTGGCGCAGGGTGTAGTTGAGGCCGGCCTGGCCGTGGTGCGACTCGCTGGCGAACTGGGTGGCGGCGTGGGCGAAGAAGCGCAGGTTGGCCACCGCGCGCGGGATCTCGATTTCGCGCGCCAGCGCGATCGGCTTGCCGGCGTCGCGCGATTCGGCCTGCGCGAACAGTTCGGCCTGCGCTTCCAGCGCGTCTGCCAGCCGCTCCAGGCAGCGCGCCCGGGCGTCGTTGGGCAGCGCGGCCCAGCCCGGCGCGGCGGCGCGGGCGGCGTCGACCGCGGCCTCGACGTCGCGCGCATCGCCATCGGCCACGCTGGCGAAGATGCGGCCGGAGGCCGGTTCGCGCGTCTCGCCCCCGATCAGGTGCAGGCAGCGTTTCATCGCCCCAGCTTACTCCGGCAGCCGGGCGCGGGCGTCGCGAGGCTCAGTGCTGGCAGCCGGGGCAGGCGTACATGCGCCGGCCTGCCGCCTGGCTGCGCAGGATTGGCGTGCCGCAGCGGCGGCAGGGCTGGCCTTCGCGGTCGAAGACCTCGAAGCGGAAGCCGCCGGGCGTGTCGGTGAGGTAGTCCTCGCGCATGCCGCGCGCCGGCTCGATGCCGCGGGTGCGATAGCTGCGGCGCGGCACCGCCAGCAGCGCCGCGGCGAGTCGCGTGCGCTCGCCGGGATCCAGGTCGACCGGCCGCCGGCCAGGCGCGATGCCTGCGTCGAACAGCACTTCGGCGCGCAGATAGTTGCCCATGCCGGCCAGGAACCCCTGGTCGAGCAGCAGTCCATCGAGCCGGCGCCGCGCGAAGGCCGGAGCCTGCAGCCGCGCCTCGACCGTGGCGGTGTCCAGGCCCGGATCGAGTACATCCGGCCCCAGCCCGGCCAGGAACGGATGCCGGACCAGGTCCTCGTCGCGCCACATCGCGATGTCGGAGGCCGAGTAGAGCAGGATCGCGCGCTCGGCGGTCTCCAGTGCCACCCGCAGCGAGCGGGACGTCCGCGGCCGTTCGCCGGCGGCGCAGACCCGCCACACGCCGTAGAGCTGGTTGTGGCTGTAGAGCGTCCAGCCGTGGTCGAAGCGGGTCAGCAAGGCCTTGCCGTGCGGCTGGATCGACACCACCCGGCGCCCCGGCAGATCGTCGGCGAAGCGCTGCAGCGCCGGGAACGCGAACCAGGCCGACACCAGCGGCCGCCCCACCACGGCCTCGGCGAGCCGGTCGGCGGCGCGGCGGATTTCAGGACCTTCGGGCATTGGCAGGGGGATTCGGGGTTGGCGAGCGGTGATTGGTGATTGGTGATTCGAAGAAAAGCGGAGCGTATGTGCCTGTGCTTTCCAATCATCAACGCCCGTCACCCGCCACCCATCCCGATCCCGATCCTCAAATCGACTGCATGCGGCCGCCGTCCACCGCCAGGCTCACGCCGGTGACGTAGGCCGCCGCGGGCGAGCACAGGAAGGCGATCACGCCGCCGGTCTCCTCCGGCCGCGCCATGCGCCCGACCGGCACGCTGGCCAGCATCGACGCCAGCACCTCCTCGCGTGAGCGGCCGCTGGCGGCGCTGCGCTCGCGCAGGATCTGGTCGATGCGGGCGGTGTCGGTATAGCCGGGCAGCACGTTGTTGACCGTGATTCCCCCAGGCGCGAGTTCGCGCGACAGGGTCTTGGCCCAGCTCGCCACCGCGCCGCGGATCGTGTTGGACACGCCCAGGCCGGCGATGGGCTCGTAGACCGAGGTCGAGACCACGTTGACCACGCGTCCCCAACCGGCCGCACGCATGCCCGGCGCCACGGTCTGAACAAGGGCGTGGTTGGCCAGCAGGTGACGGCCGAAGGCATCCAGGAACGCGGCTTCGCCTGCATCGAGCACCGGGCCACCGGGCGGGCCGCCGGTGTTGTTGACCAGGATGTGCACGGGCGCTTCTGCGGCGAGCGTGGCCACGGCTTCGCGCAGCGCCTCGCGCCTGGTCACGTCGGCGGCCAGCAGGCGGTGGTGCTGCGCGCCGCCGCGGGGCAGTGCATCGACCACGGCCTGCAGCGCCGCTGCGCGCCGCGCCAGCACGGTGACGTCGGCGCCGAGCAGGGCCAGTTCGCGGGCGGCGGCACGGCCGATGCCTTCGGAGGCGCCGCAGACCAGGGCGTGGCGGCCGGTGAGATCGAGATCCATGGGGTCTCCTGTCAGTCGGTGCGGGTCGCCTCGCATGCGCGCATCAGGGCGGCGACGGCGCGGCTGCGCGCATCCAGGCCCTCCAGCGCATCGGCGACCGCGGCGCGGTTGGCGGCGGGATGGTTCTGGCTGAGCTTGAACTTCAGCGCGATCCGTTCGGGTTCGAAGCGGAAGCCGACGATGCCGCGCAGCTGCCGGCGGTGGTCCTCGCGGCCGGGCTCGAAGCGCCAGTCCTGCCCGACTCCGGCCTCGAAGCGGTCGCTGAGCCGCGACACCAGGTCGGCCAGCGCCGCCTCGTCCTCGCAGGTCCGCAGTTGGCCGGACAGGTGGGCGACGGCGTAGTTCCACGTCGGCACCCGAGCGGCCGCCTCCTTGTCCGGATACCAGCCCGGCGAGACGTAGGCATGCGGCCCGTGCACGATCATCAGCGCCGGCCCGGCGTGCGCGGCCTGCGGATTGGGCTTCGCCCAGTGGCCTTCGACCAGCACGCGCTCGCCGTCGCGCCGGTAGAGCACGGGCAGGTGGCTGGCGAACGGCGCGCCGTCGGCGTCCGTGGTCACCAGGGTGACGAAGGGATCGGCGGCCAGCAGCGCGTCGAGCTGGGACAGGTCGGTTTCGGCGAAGGCGCGCGGTGCGTACATGGCCCGATCTTAGGGCATCGCACGGCCGGGGCCTCCGGCTGGACTCAGGCCCGCTTGCCCAGCGACTGCACCATGCGCGCGCGCAGCGCGGCCTCGTCGCCATCGGCCGGCGGCGCCAGCTCGGCCAGCGAGAAACCGCGCTCGAGCGCATCGTCCTCGTCCAGGCCGTCGAAGGCGACGAAATCGGCGTCCATCAGCATCGACCGCGCGGTGTCCTCGCTGTCGTAGACCAGGGTGTTGCCGTCGCTGTCGAACACCTCGGCGGTGCCGGCCTCGCGTACCCGCAGGCGCGCCCAGACCACGGTGCGGCCCAGGCTGGCCAGCCACCACTGCTCGAGGACAGGGGGAGGGGAGGATTCGTTCACTTCAGCACCAGGGCCCAGAGCCAGAGGATGGCCGACGCGGCCAGCGCGGCGAGGATGACGAAGGCGGCGATGCGTGCGGGCGTGGCCAGCCCGGTGAACTGCGCGTCGCGCACCTCGCGGTAGCCGCCGCCCAGCAGCCAGCGCAGCGACCTGCGGCCGAGGAAGGGGCCGGGGCCGAGGCCGGCGTGGACCTCCGGGTGGCGGTCGCGCAGGTGCACCAGCGACAACGGCCAGAAGATCACGAACGCGGTCAGGCCGCCGATCGCCACGCCGATGAAGCACAGCGCGGCGAACAGCACGATCGGTTCGGACAGCAGCATCTCAGTACTCCGCGTTGCCGGGGGCGCGCGGGTAGGGGATCGCGTCGCGGATGTTGGACAGGCCGCAGACGTAGACGATCAGGCGCTCGAACCCGAGGCCGAAGCCGGCGTGCGGCACCGTGCCATAGCGGCGGAAGTCGCGGTACCAGGCATAGTGCTCGCGGTCGAGGCCGAACTGGTCCATGCGCGCGTCCAGCACGTCCAGGCGCTCCTCGCGCTGGCTGCCGCCGATGATCTCGCCGATGCCGGGCGCCAGCACGTCCATCGCCGCGACGGTCCGGCCGTCGTCGTTCAGGCGCATGTAGAAGGCCTTGATGTGCTCGGGGTAGTTGGTCACCACCACCGGGCGGCCGACGTGCTGCTCGGTCAGCCAGCGCTCGTGCTCGGTCTGCAGGTCCAGGCCCCATTCGACCGGGAAGTCGAACTTCTGCCCCGACTTCTGCAGCAGGGCCACCGCATCGGAATACTCGATGCGCTCGAACGGCGCGTTGATGAACTTCTCCAGCCGGGTGATCGCGTCCTTCTGCACGCGCTCGGCGATGAAGGCCATGTCGTCGGCGCGCTCGTCCAGCACCGCGCGGAACAGGAACTTGAGGAAGTCCTCGGCCACCCGCGCGTCCTCGGCCAGGTCGGCGAAGGCGATCTCCGGCTCGATCATCCAGAACTCGGCCAGGTGGCGCGTGGTGTGGCTGTTCTCGGCGCGGAAGGTGGGGCCGAAGGTGTAGACCTTGCTCATCGACAGGGCGAAGGCCTCGACGTTGAGCTGGCCGGACACCGACAGGAACACCTCCTTGCCGAAGAAGTCGCGCGAGAAATCCACCTCGCCGCGGTCGTTGCGCGGCAGGTTGGCCAGGTCCAGCGTGGACACGCGGAACATCTGCCCGGCGCCTTCCGCGTCGGAGGTGGTGATGACCGGCGTGTTGATCCAGTAATAGCCGTTCTGGTGGAAGTAGTGGTGCGCGGCCTGCGCCAGGCAGTGGCGGAGGCGGGTGACCGCGCCGAACAGGGTGGTGCGCGGGCGCAGGTGCGCGACCTCGCGCAGGAACTCCAGCGAATGCGGCTTGGGCTGGATCGGGTAGGTCTCCGGGTCCTCGACCCAGCCCACCACCTCGATCGACTCGGCCTGGATCTCGAAGCTCTGGCCCTGGCCCTGCGAGGCCACCAGGGTGCCGCGGGCGATCACCGCGCAGCCGGCGGTCAGGCGCTTCACCTCGTCCTCGTAGTTGGGCAGGGTGGCCGGCGCCACCACCTGGATCGGCGCGAAGCAGGAGCCGTCGCTGACGTTGACGAAGCTCAGCCCGGCCTTGGAATCGCGCCGGGTGCGCACCCAGCCGCGGACCGTGACTTCGCCGCCGGCGGGGATCCTGCCCGCGAGCGCGTGTTCGACGCTGGAAACCGTCATGCCTTGAATCCTGGGGAGAGGGGGCCGATATCGGAACGCACAG
>JAEXTE010000035.1 GCA_023453655.1 Pseudomonadota bacterium | reverse complement strand
GCATGCCGCGCAAGCGATCCACGCTCACCCCTGCTCCGACTCGCGCGCAGAACATCCATGTTCTGCTTCCCGCGAGCCCCGACTGCCAGCGCGCGGCTCTCGCGACCGGCACCCCCGCGCTGCGGTGGCCTCCGATCGGAGCCCATGCCGACGCAGGACCATTGCCGTAAGGGTCGGACTCGAGCCCTGCCGTCCAGGTCGATGCCCGGGCGTGTCAAAAGAAAGCCCCGGCACGGGCCGGGGCTTGGTGGCCCGGGGGATCGACGAGGGTGATCGCGGGCCTGCATGGGTGGACCCGGACCGCCCGGGGAAGTTCCCGGGGGCGACGTCGGCCTCATCGGTCCCGCTGCCCTCGCGACCGATTCCGACCGGCGCTTCAGGTTGTGCGCTGCAACACATTGCCGTTCAAAAGCCGCCCTTGCTATAATTTTGCGGCTTTGCCGGGCCGTTTCCTTTTCGGCCGACCCTCCGACGACCAGAGGCACGGGCTTTGCGCGATCCCATCTCCGCTCACCGGCGCGCCATCGCGCGGGCAGTGGCGCCACAGGCGATCGCGACAGGGCTCGCCGCGGTCGCCGCCCTCGTGCAGGGCGTGGAGTGGTCGCTGGGGGTGCTGGCCGGCGGGGTCGCGGTCATCGCCGGGGGCTGGCTGTCCACGCGCCTGGCGCTGGGCGGCGGTGTCGGTCCCGGCACCACGGCGCTGCTGCGGCTGATGGCCGCGATGCTGGCGAAGTGGGTGGTGGTGGTCGCCGTGTTGCTGGCGGCAGTGGCATGGGCCGGCTGGCCTGCATTGGCGGTGCTGGCCGGAACCCTGGTCGCACTGGTGGCGCAGATCGTGGCGCTGGCGTGGCGTTGATCCAGAAGCAGTCATCTACAGGACGAGTCGAGACATGGCGGGCGAGTCGGAACTGACCCCAACCAGCTACATCCAGCACCACCTGCACAACCTGACGGCGCAGGTGGGCGAGGGCGGCTTCTTCACGATCAACGTGGACACGCTGGCCACCTCGGTGACGATGGGCCTGTTCATGGTCTTCATCTTCTGGCTGGCCACGCGCAAGGCGACCGCCGGCGTGCCGGGCAAGTGGCAGGCCTTCGTCGAGATCATGCTCGAGTTCGTCGACCGCCAGGCGCGCGACACCTACCACGGCACGAGCAAGCTGGTCACGCCGATCGCGATCACGCTGTTCTTCTGGATCCTGCTGATGAACATGCTCAAGTTCATCCCGGCCGATTTCATCGCCAAGCCGCTCGAGCTGCTGGGCGTGCCCTACTGGAAGCCGGTGCCGACCGCGGACGTCAACGCGACCCTCGGCATGTCGTTCAGCGTGTTCTTCCTGATGCTGTTCTTCGCCCTGCGCTCCAAGGGCCTGGGCGGTTTCTCCAAGGAATTCCTGACCGCGCCGTTCGGCAAGTGGATGATGCCGTTCAACCTCATCCTCAACATCGTCGAGTGGCTGAGCAAGCCGATCTCGCTGGCGATGCGACTGTTCGGCAACATGTTCGGCGGCGAGATCGTGTTCCTGCTGATCTGGGTGCTCGGCGGCGCCAGCATCCTCGGCCTTGTCGGCGGCGCGCTGTTCGGCCTGGGCTGGATGATCTTCCACCTGCTGGTGATTCCGCTGCAGGCGTTCATCTTCATGATGCTGTCGATCGTGTACCTGAGCCTGTCGGAAGACGCGCACTGAGCCCCGTTTTCGTACCCCGCAATCCTTCACCCTTACCAAGCTCGTTGTTTTGGAGAAAACCATGGAAACCGCACTGACCGCCCTCGCTTCCGTCCAGGCTTCGACCGTTCTGGCCATCGGCATCATGATCGGCCTGGCCGCGCTGGGCGCCGGTCTGGGCCTGGCCATCATGGCCGGCAAGTTCCTCGAGTCGGCCGCCCGCCAGCCCGAGCTGATCCCGGTGCTGCAGGTCCGCATGTTCATCACCGCCGGCCTGATCGACGCCGCGTTCATCATCTCGGTCGCCGTCGGCCTGCTGTTCGCCTTCGCCAGCCCGTTCCTGGTCGGCGGCCTGGCCCCGTAACTGTCGGTTCCCGGAACCGACGGCGCCCCCGGGCGGACCTCGCGGTCCGCTTGGCGGCATGTGGGTAGCCCCGGCCATCCGGCCGGCGGCGCCCTGAGTACAGGCAGAGCGCACCAATGAACCTCAATCTGACCCTAATCGCCCAGGCCCTGGCGTTCGCCGCCCTGATCTGGCTGATCGCCAGCAAGATCTGGCCGCCGCTGCTGGCGGCGATCGAAGAGCGCCAGAAGAAGATCGCCGAAGGCCTCGCGGCCGCCGACCACGCCCAGAAGAACCTGGCGCAGGCCGAGGAAAAGGTCGCCGAGGAGCTCAAGGCGGCCCGCGCCAAGGCCAACGAGATCATCGAGCACGCCCACCAGCGCGCCAACCAGATCGTCGACGCCGCCAAGGCCGAGGCGCTGCTGGAAGCCGCGCGCCTGAAGGCCGCCACCCAGGCCGAGATCGAAGCCGCCACCACCCGTGCGCGCGAGGACCTGCGTCGCCAGGTGTCCACGCTGGCCGTGGCCGGCGCCGAGAAGCTGCTGCGCCGCGAGATCGACGCCAACGCCCACAAGGCGCTGCTCGACGAGCTGGCCGGCCAGCTGGCGGCAGAGGCGGGCTGATCCGATGAGCCAGGCCCTCACGCTCGCCCGTCCCTACGCCCGCGCCGCCTTCCTGATGGCGCGGGACGCCGGTGCGCTCGCGGCCTGGTCGCAGGCGCTGGCGTTCTCGGCGCGCATCGCGGCCGATCCGCAGGCGTCGGCCGTCCTCGGCCACCCTGCGCTGACCCGCGAGCAGGCGGTGTCGCTGCTGGCGCCGCAGGCGGAACTGGCCGGCTTCAACGACTACCTGTCGCTGCTGGCCGACAACCGCCGCATCGGCCTGCTGCCGGAGATCGCCGGCCTGTTCGAGGAACTGCGCGCCGAGGCCGAACGCGTCGTGCGCGCCAAGGTCACCTCGGCGCTGGCGCTGCCGGACGGCGAACTCGAGAGCATCCGCGCGGCGCTGCGCAAGCGCTTCGGCCGCGAGGTCGAGGTCGAGACGGCGATCGACGAGTCGCTGATCGGCGGCGCGGTCATCGATGCGGGCGACGTGGTCATCGACGGCTCGCTGCGCGGCCGGCTCTCGCGCCTGCAGTCGGCGCTGGCGGGCTGAAGCCGTGATTCGCGACTCGTCAGGCGGCGTCCGGAAGGGCTGATCCAGCCCCCGACCACCGGCCACGATCGCCAGTCACGAACCAATACAGAAATCCGAGTGCCGCCCATCGCGGCATGCGACCAGGAAACGAAGCAATGGCAACCACCACGCTCAACCCGTCCGAAATCAGCGAGCTCATCAAGAGCCGCATCGAGAACGTCAAGCTGTCCGCGGAAGCGCGCAACGAAGGCACGGTGACCTCGGTCTCCGACGGCATCGTGCGCATCTACGGCCTGGCCGACGCGATGCAGGGCGAGATGATCGAGCTGCCCGCCGCCGAGGGTGGCACGCCCACCTACGCGCTGGCGCTGAACCTGGAGCGCGACTCGGTCGGCGCGGTGGTGCTGGGCGACTACGAGCACCTGCGCGAAGGCGACGTGGCCAAGACCACCGGCGAGATCCTGTCGGTGCCGATCGGCCCGGAGATGCTCGGCCGCGTGGTCAACGCGCTGGGCGAGCCGATCGACGGCAAGGGCCCGATCGACGCCAAGCTGCGCGCGCCGGTCGAGCGCGTCGCGCCGGGCGTGGTGTGGCGCAAGTCGGTCGACCAGCCGGTGCAGACCGGCTACAAGTCGGTCGACGCGATGATCCCGATCGGCCGCGGCCAGCGCGAGCTGATCATCGGCGACCGCCAGACCGGCAAGACCGCGATGGCGATCGACGCGGTGATCAACCAGAAGGGCACCGGCATCAAGTGCGTGTACGTCGCGATCGGCCAGAAGGCCTCGACCGTGGCCAACATCGTGCGCAAGCTGGAAGAGAACGGCGCGCTGGCGCACACCGTCGTCGTCGCCGCGACCGCCTCCGAGTCGGCCGCGATGCAGTACATCGCCGCCTACTCGGGCTGCACCATGGGCGAGTACTTCATGGATCGCGGCCAGGACGCGCTGATCGTCTACGACGACCTGTCCAAGCAGGCCGTCGCGTACCGCCAGATCTCGCTGCTGCTCAAGCGCCCGCCGGGCCGCGAAGCCTACCCGGGCGACGTGTTCTACCTGCACAGCCGCCTGCTCGAGCGCGCCGCGCGCGTGTCGGCCGAATACGTCGAGAAGTTCACCAACGGTGAAGTGAAGGGCCAGACCGGCTCGCTGACCGCGCTGCCGATCATCGAGACCCAGGCCGGCGACGTGTCCGCGTTCGTGCCGACCAACGTGATCTCGATCACCGACGGCCAGATCTTCCTGGAGACCGACCTGTTCAACGCCGGCATCCGCCCGGCCGTGAACGCCGGCATCTCGGTGTCGCGCGTCGGTGGCGCCGCCCAGACCAAGATCATCAAGAAGCTGTCCGGCGGCATCCGCATCGCGCTGGCGCAGTACCGCGAGCTGGCGGCCTTTGCCCAGTTCGCCTCGGACCTGGACGACGCGACCCGCAAGCAGCTCGAGCGCGGCCAGCGCGTCACCGAGCTGATGAAGCAGAAGCAGTACCAGCCGATGTCGATCGCCTACCAGGCGCTGTCGATCTACGCCGTCGACAAGGGCTTCATGGACGACGTGCCGGTCAACAGGATCCTGGCGTTCGAAGAGGCGCTGCACGCGCACTTCGCCAATACCCAGGGCGCGCTGATCGAGCGCATCAACGGCAGCGGCGACTGGAACGACGAGATCGAGGCCGCCTACAAGGCCGGCATCGAAGAGTTCAAGAAGACCGGCAGCTGGTAACGGCCGGAGCGCGCGGCGGGCGCAGGCCCGCCTCGGCGTAGCGGGCGACGATTCGCAACGGCGGGCCCCGGCCCGCCCCACGGGAAGAACGAGATGGCAGGCGGCAGGGAAATCAAGACCAAGATCAAGAGCGTGCAGAACACCCGCAAGGTGACGCGCGCGCTGGAGATGGTCTCGGCCTCGAAGATCCGCAAGGCGCAGGACCGGATGAAGGCCTCGCGCCCGTACGCGCGCGCGATGAAGCAGATCATCGGCCACCTCGCGCAGGCGAACACCGAGTTCCAGCACCCCTACCTGGTCGAGCGCAAGGACATCGGGCGCGTCGGCTACGTGATCGTCTCGTCCGACCGCGGCCTGGCCGGCGGCCTCAACAACAACCTGTTCCGCAAGCTGCTGGTCGAGATCCGCCAGTGGCAGGACAAGGGCGTCGAGGTCGACGTGGTCACCATCGGCCAGAAGGCGGCGGTGTTCTTCCGCCGGCTCAAGGTCAACATGCTGGCCAGCGTGACCCACCTTGGCGACCAGCCCGAGGTCGAGCAGCTGGTCGGCGTGGTCCAGGTGATGCTCGAGGCCTACGACGCGGGCAAGGTGGACAAGGTCTTCCTGGTCTACAACGACTTCGTCAACACCATGGTCCAGCGCGCCGCGTTCGACCAGTTGCTGCCGCTGCCGGCGGCGGAAACCACGGTCGCCAGGCACGACTGGGACTACATCTACGAGCCCGACGCCGAAGGCGTGCTGGAGCACGTGCTGACCCGCTACATCGAGTCGCTCGTGTACCAGGCGGTGATGGAGAACGTGGCGTCCGAGCACGCGGCGCGCATGGTGGCGATGAAGTCGGCCAGCGACAACGCCACCAAGCTGATCGACACGCTCAACCTGGTCTACAACAAGGCCCGCCAGGCGGCGATCACCCAGGAAATCTCCGAAATCGTCGGCGGCGCGGCGGCGGTCTGACCGCGCCACCACAGAATTCACTTAGAGGAATGCAGCAATGAGTCAGGGCAAGATCGTTCAGATCATCGGCGCGGTCGTCGACGTGGAGTTCCCGCGCAGCGAAGTGCCGAAGGTGTACGACGCGCTGAAGGTGCAGAACACCGCGATCACGCTCGAGGTGCAGCAGCAGCTCGGCGACGGCGTCGTGCGCACGATCGCGCTCGGCTCCACCGACGGCCTCAAGCGCAACCTGGTGGCCGAGAACACCGGCCGCGCGATCTCGGTGCCGGTCGGCACCGGCACGCTGGGCCGCATCATGGACGTGCTGGGCGCGCCGATCGACGAGGCCGGCCCGGTCAAGGCCGACACCACGTGGGAAATCCACCGCGCGGCCCCGTCCTACGAGGACCAGTCCTCGACCACCGAGCTGCTGGAAACCGGCATCAAGGTCATCGACCTGATGTGCCCGTTCGCCAAGGGCGGCAAGGTCGGCCTGTTCGGCGGCGCCGGCGTGGGCAAGACCGTCAACATGATGGAGCTGATCAACAACATCGCGACCGAGCACTCGGGCCTGTCGGTGTTCGCCGGCGTGGGCGAGCGCACCCGCGAGGGCAACGACTTCTACCACGAGATGCAGGAGTCGGGCGTCGTCAACATCCAGGAGCCCGAGAAGTCCAAGGTGGCGATGGTGTACTGCCAGA
>JAEXTE010000022.1 GCA_023453655.1 Pseudomonadota bacterium | reverse complement strand
TGGGGGGCGGTCGACGGCTTCCTGCGCCGGCGGCTGGCCTCGGCGGCGCCGATCGCATTCGCGATCGACGAGGACAGCGGTCGCATGGTGCGCTTCATCGGCGAACCCGAACGCATCCGCTTCGTCGCCGACCTGCCCAACTACCTGGGCCGTGGCGGGCCGCACCTGCACGATCTGGCCGTGCTCGATGCGGGGGACGGCGCGCGGCTGGCGGTGTCGTTCGCGATGGTGGCCAGCGGCACGACCATCGAGGATCGCCAGGCGCGCCCGCCCGAGACCCTGGTGCCGGACCTGGCGCAGGCGCGCTTCCGCTACCGCGGCCTCGGCGAGGACGGGCTGCTCGGCGAGTGGACCGACAGCTGGGAGCAGGTCGACACGCTGCCGCTGCAGGTGTCGGTGGAACTGGCCAGCCGCAGCGGCGGCAGCTGGCCGCCGCTGGTGGTGATGCTGCCGCAGCGCATGGGCGGGGTGGTGCCGTGAACCGGCCCTGTCACGCGCCGCGCGGCGCGGCGCTGATCCTGGTGCTGTGGCTGACCGCCCTGCTGGCGGCGCTGATCGGCGCCTTCGCGATGACCGCGCGCACCGAATACCTGCAGGGCCGCACCCTGGGCAGCGGCCTGGTCGCCGCCCAGGCCGCGCGCGCCGGACTCGAATACGCGGCCACGCGCGTGTCGCTGCCCGATCCGCGCCTGCAGTGGCTGGCCGACGGCCGGCCCTACCGCTGGCGCCTGGGCGATGCCGAGGTGGAGGTGCGTATCGTCGACGAGTCCGGCAAGCTCGATCTCAACGCCGCCGAAGCCGCCAGCCTGGCCGCGCTGATCCGTGTCGCCGGCGCCGAGCCGCAGCAGGCCGAGGCGCTGGCGGCGGCGATCGTCGACTGGCGCGACACCGACGACATGACCCAGGCCCAGGGGGGCGCCGAAGACCCGCAGTACGCCGCCGCGGGCCTGGCCTGGGGCGCCAAGGACGCGCCCTTCGAAACCGTGGCCGAGGTCGAGCAGGTCCTGGGCATGACCCCTGTGCTGTACGCGCGCCTGGCGCCGCACCTGACCATCTTCAGCGGACTGCCGATGGCCGATCCGCGCTTCGCCACGCCCGAAGTGCTGCAGTCGATGGGCATCGACGCGGTTCCCGTGCTGGCCGCCCGTGAACGCCCCCCGCAGCCGGGCGAGGCCTCGTTCGTGGGCGCCGGCAGCGGCACGTATAGTATCGACAGCCATGCGCGGCTCCGGGACGGGCGCGAATCCGTCCTGCGCACCGTCATCCGGCTGGGGCCCAGTGGCGTGCCCGGATCTGCATTCACCGTCATGAGATGGGAGGAAGGCGCGTCGCCGCGATGATGGCCGTCGTCGAACAATCCGTGGAGTCCCGCTCCGGCCTGCGTGGCGGACTGCGTCGCGTCGAGGGGTCGCTGCGCCCGCGCCTGCGCGGCTTCCGGCAGTGGTGGACGCGATCGCTGGCGGCCTGGCTGCCGGCCCGGATGCGCGACCTGTTCGGCCTCTCGCCGCAGCGGCTGCTGCTGCAGCCGGCCGAAGGCGGGCTGCAGCTCGCGCTCTGGCGCGGCGAACAGGTGCGCACGCTGGCGCACGTGCCGCTGCCGCCCGAGGTCGAACAGGTCGATCCGCTGGGGCGGCTGCTGGCGCCCTCGATGGCGCGGGTGCCGCGCTGGCTGCTGTTGCCAGGCAGCGCGGTGCTGCGCCGGCGCCTGACCCTGCCCGCCGCGGCCGGCGACAGGCTGCGCGAGGTGCTGGGCTTCGAGATCGACCGGCAGACGCCGTTCACCGCGGCCGACGTCAGCTACGACGCGCGCCCGCTGGGCCGGCGTGGCGACCAGCTCGAGGCGGAACTGGTGGTGGTGCCGCGCGCCACGCTGTCGGCGGCACTGGCCGCGCTGGGGCCGCTGGCGCCCACCCTCGCCGGCGTCGACGTGGCCGAGGCCGACGGCAGCCCGCTGGGGGTGAACCTCGCCAGCGGCGCCGCGCGCCGGCGCGACGATCCTTCGCGGGGGCGCAACCTGATCCTGCTGCTGGTCGCATTGCTGGCGCTGGCGGCGGGCATGTGGCAGATGCTGGCCAATCGCGAGGCGGCCGCCGATTTCTTCGCCGCGCAGGTGGAGGCGGAAGTGGAGCGCGCGCGCAGCGCCTCGCTCGAGCGCCGCCAGCTGGTGGACCTGATCGAAGGCGGCGCCTTCCTGCGCGCCGCGCGCGCCGGGCGACCGACCATGGTCGAGGTGATGGACGAACTCGCGCGGCGGCTGCCCGACGACACCTACCTGGAGAAGCTCTCGGTCGAGGGCGACCGCATCCTGCTGATCGGTCTCAGTCGCGAGGCGTCCGCCCTCGTCGCGCGGCTGCAGGGATCGACCCTGTGGTCCGAGCCGACCCTGGCCGGCGCGCTGCAGCCCGACCCGCGCACGCGCATGGACCGCTTCACCCTGACCGCCACGTTGAACGTGGCCGACGCGCGCCCGGCCGCGCGGCCCGCCACGGGAGGACCGGATGCAGCCGGAGGTCACTAGCCGCGACCGCTGGCTGGCACTGGCGATCCTCGCCGCGGTGCTGGCGCTCGCCTACCTGATGCTGGTGCATCCGTGGTGGACGGCACCGATGCTGGAAACCAATGCCCGCATCGAAGGGTTGCGCGAGCGCGACCTGCGCGCGCGCACCGGGCTGCAGCAGGCGCCGGAGGTCCGCGAGCGGCTGGAGGCCGCGCGCGCCGCCGCCGGCAGCGCCCCCGGCTTCATGGCCGAGGGCAACGTGCAGCTGGCCACCTCGGCCCTGGTGCAGCGCCTGGAGCAGGCCGTGTCCCAGGCCAGCCCGGGCAACCGCAGTTGCGCGATCAGCAACCGCCAGCCGATGAACGACACGCGCGAGCAGCGCTTCCCGCGCGCCACCGTGCAGGTGCGCCTGACCTGCGGCAACGCCGAGCTGGCCGCGGTGCTGCATTCGCTCGAGAGCGGATCGCCGCGCCTGTTCGTCGACAACCTCAACGTGCTGGCCCAGCGCTACCAGTTCGGCGGCAACCAGGGCAGCAGCGGCGGGGGCGTGGACGCGAGTTTCGACCTCTACGGCTATCTGCAGCCGATCCCCGCGGCGGTGGCTGGCGATGCGCGCTGAGGACGTCGGCGCGCGCACCTGGCTGTGTGCCGGCCTGGCCGGGTGGGCGGTCTGCGTCTGGATCCTGGCCATGTTCGGCATGGGCGGCAGCATCGACCGGCTCCCCGACGATCCCTCGCTGCGCCAGCCGCTGCCCGAGCCGGCCGCGCCCGGCCAGGAGCGCCTGGGGCCGCTGGCGCAGTACGGCGACATCGCCGCGCGCCCGCTGTTCACCGACAACCGCCGGCCGCAGGCGTTCGTGATCGATCCGATGGGGGAAGCCGAAGGCCCGGCCAACGACTTCGACTACGTGCTGAGCAGCGTGCTGCGAACCCCCGGCCTGCAGATGGTCATCCTGCAGCCGTCCGAGGGCGGCGATCCGGTGCGGGTCAAGCTGGGCGACGCGCCCGGAACCGCGCCCGGCTGGGTGCTGCAGTCGGTCGAGGCGCGCCGCGCCGTGTTTGCCGGGCCGGAGGGCGAGCGCAGCCTCGACCTGCGCGTGTTCGACGGCAGCGGCGGACAGGCCCCGACGCCGAGCGCCAACGCCGGGCGCAGCGGCGAGCGCGCCGCCGAAGCCGCCACCCTGGTCGATGCCGACGGCATGCCCGGGCCGCGCC
>JAEXTE010000466.1 GCA_023453655.1 Pseudomonadota bacterium | reverse complement strand
CACGTCACCAATGCCGCGGTGGCGGGCGCCGACTTCGAGACATGGCTCGCGGACCAAGGCGCATCGTTCGGACTGCCGGCCACGCTGCCGCTCTTGGAGGCACGCTGGAGCGCCTGGCTGCAGCAGGTGGTATCCAAGGACTAGCAAACCGGACCGGATAGAATGTCGCCATGTTCTCGCAGGACCACGACATGTCCAGGACCGCACGCTATTCCAACACCCTGAATGAGATCCGCGACGCGGGGCTGTATAAGTCCGAACGCATCATCACCAGCCCGCAGTCGGCCGAGATCACCCTCGCAGACGGCCGCAGGGTGCTGAACTTCTGCGCCAACAACTACCTGGGCCTGGCCGACCACCCGGACATCATCGCCGCCGCGCGTGACGCGCTCGACACCCACGGTTTCGGCATGGCCTCGGTGCGGTTCATCTGCGGCACCCAGGATCTGCACAAGCAGCTCGAAAAGACCATCGCGGACTTTTTCGGCAAGGAGGACACGATCCTCTACGCCGCCTGCTTCGACGCCAACGGCGGCCTGTTCGAGCCCCTGCTCGACGAGAACGACGCGATCATCTCCGACGCGCTCAACCATGCCTCGATCATCGACGGCGTGCGCCTGTGCAAGGCCCGGCGCTACCGCTACGCCAACTGCGACATGGCCGACCTGGAGAAGCAGCTGCAGCAGGCGAAGTCCGACGGCGCGCGCACGATCATGATCACGACCGACGGCGTGTTCTCGATGGACGGTTTCATCGCTCCGCTCGACGAGATCACCACGCTGGCGGAGCGGTACGGCGCCCTGGTCCACATCGACGAGTGCCATGCCACCGGCTTCCTCGGCGCGACCGGCCGCGGCTCGGCCGAGGTCAAGGGCGTACTGGAGAAGATCGACATCATCACCGGCACGCTGGGCAAGGCGATGGGCGGCGCGCTGGGCGGCTTCACGACGGCGAAGTCCGAGGTGGTGGAACTGCTCAGACAGCGTTCGCGTCCCTACCTGTTCTCCAACTCCCTGCCCCCGCACGTGGTCGCCGCGGGAACCAGGGCGTTCGGCATGCTGGACGCCGCCGGCGAACTGCGCGAGCGCCTCGCCGCCAACACCGCCCGCTTCCGCGAGCGCATGACCGCCGCCGGCTTCGACCTGCGCCCGGGAATCCACCCGATCTGCCCGGTGATGCTGTACGACGCGCCATTGGCGCAGCGTTTCGCCGAGCGCCTGCTCGAGGAAGGCGTCTACGCGATCGGCTTTTTCTTCCCGGTGGTGCCCAAGGGCCAGGCACGGATCCGCACGCAGATGTCGGCGGCGCACACGCCGGAGCACATCGACCGCGCCGTCGATGCGTTCACCCGGATCGGACGCGAACTGGGCGTCCTCCAGGCCTGAAACGCAACAGGCCGCGCCTGCGCCGCGGGCACGGCCTGGATCCGCTGGCGCGGACGCGCCCGCAGGACTACTGCGACTGGCCTTCCACAGGCGGCTCGGCCGCGGCAGGCGCCTCCGACGCCGGCGCCGCGCGGCGCCCGGCGCTGTAGCCATTGGCCTGCAGCCAGGCGTCGAAGTCGTCGGCCGTCATGCGCTTGCCGTTCTGGGTCATGTTGAAGCGGTATGGCGTGTTGTCGTGCTCCGTGCGCTTGACGTAGGTCGAAGCGTTCGGCGCGGCCAGTGTCGACGCGGGGGTGGTGGCGGCCACCGGCTGGCAGCCTTCCAGGCGCAGGCGCCACAGCACGTTGTCGACCGACTGCGACTCGTCGAACGCGGGGGCGAGCACGCCGCGCTGCGAACCGAGCTGCGGGTTGACGCTGGCGAAACCGTCGGCGACGGGCGGCAGCACGGTCGGACGCACCGCGAGCGGCTGCGCGGTCGCGCCGGGGCACTGGGTGGACGCGTGGGCGGACACGGCGCCCAGCGACAACAGCAACATGGTCCATCCGCGCATTCCGCGTCTCCCGGCTTGAAAAATCTGGCGCGAGTGTAGCAGCGCAATGCGCACAGGCAAGCGCAGGAATCCCTTTGCGAATGCGGGTCCACAAAACGAGAAGCCCGGCACTAGGCCGGGCTTCCCGTGTACAGCAACTCGCGTCCGATCAGTTCTGGACGTTGAGCTCGGTGCGGCGGTTGACCTCGCTCTTGCAGCCCGGCAGCGTCTGCGCGGTCGGCTCCAGCGGACGGCTCTCGCCGTAACCCACCGGACCCGACAGACGGCCGGCGTCGATGCCGTTGCTGGTCATGTAGTCGTACACCGCGCGCGCACGGCGCTCCGACAGGCTCTGGTTGTAGGCGTCCGAACCGCACAGGTCGGTGTGGCCCGCCACTTCCACGCGCAGATCCGGATAGCGCTTCAGGATCTCCACGGCCTCGTTCAGGATCTGCACCGCGTCAGGACGCAGCGTCGACTTGTCGAAGTCGAAGTTCACGCCGTTCAGGTCGATCGTGATCGGCGCCGGCGGCGGCGGCGGAGCCGGCTCGGCCGGCGGCGGCGGCGGCGGCGGGGCCACCGGGGCGGTCGGCTCCGGACCCAGCGGGATCACCACGCCCACCGACGCGATCACGTCGGCGAAGTAGCTCTCTTCCTGCTGGTGCGGGTAGCCCGAACCATCCGTGCCCGACTCGGCCGCATAGCTCTGGTCGTCGAAGTCGAAGCGGGCAGCCAGTTCGGCACGCACCGCCACGCGACGGCTGAAGTCGCTCTGCAGGCCCACGCCGACCTTCGCGGCCAGGTTGCCGTCCTCACGCTGGAACAGCTCCGGCGAGGTCGCGACCACGTACTCTTCTTCCGAGCGCTGGTAGCCCAGGCCGAACAGCACGTACGGCGCCCAGTTGCGCTCGGCGGAGATGAAGTGGCGGCGGAAGTCCAGCGACACGCCGTACTGGCTCCACAGCAGGTCCTTGTTGTGCTCGAAGTTCGGGTTCTGGTAGTTCAGCGCACCTTCCACCGACCACTCCGGGCTGATGAACTTGCCCAGGCCCAGGCCCAGCGCGTACGCGTCGTCCGTACGGCGGTCCTCGTCCTGGAGGTTGAAGCCGACCGAACCGGTCAGGTACCAGCGATCATCGAATTCCTGCGCGGACGCG
>JAEXTE010000444.1 GCA_023453655.1 Pseudomonadota bacterium | reverse complement strand
GTGCAGGTGCAGGTGCAGGTGCAGGCACTTCTGCCGGCGCAGCTGCAGGCGGCGGCGCAGCGGGTGCCGCCGTCGGCGTGGGTTCGACCGGTGCCGCCTGCCTGGCCTCAACGAGCGCGTCGGCGGGTTCTTCGGCCGCAAGAGCATCCGCCGGACGAGCGTCCTGCGTGGGCGCCGCATCCGGGAACGCGGCCGCGAGCTCCTCGATGCTGAAGCCCCGGCGTTCGCCCGTTCCACTGCTTCCGCGCGCGTCGTCTGCGGTGGCGGATTCTGGCTTCTTGCGGCCGAACAGTCGGATCATCGGGCGGAATGCGGACCGGCGGGGGTGGTCCGAAGGCCGGACATGCTACCACCGGCCCCGCAGCGCCCCGTGACCGCGGACCCTTGGCAGACGGGACCGGATCGGGTTCCATCGCCTGCCTCCAACCCGTCGTCCCGGAGTTCCCGATGCCGAAGTCCCGTGCCCTCCCGCTTGCCCTGTCGCTGTCGCTGGCCCTTGCGTTCCCGCTCGGCCAGGGGGCACTGGCGCAGGCGCCGGAAGCCGGTGCGGATCAGGCGCTGCCGGCGCCCGCCAGCGCCGACGATGCGTTGCGCGCGCTGTACACGCAGGAATGGGAGTGGCGGCAGCAGGAGTTCGCGCGCGAGAAGATCGACGGCCGCTGGCAGGCGTCCTCGCGCATGGCCGCCATCGCGCCGGCGGACTGGGAGCGCCGCGCCCGCTACTGGAAGCAGGTGCTCGGGGCGCTGGACGCGATCGACCCCGCCGCGCTGTCGCCACAGGAGCGGATCAACGCCGCGGTGTTCCGCAGCATGGTGGAGGCCGACTACAACTCGGCCACCTGGCGCACCTGGGAGGCGCCGTTCAACAGCGACTCGTTCTTCTGGGGTTACCTGGCGCCGCGCCAGCCTTACCCACGCGAAGCCGACTGGCAGCGCCTGTTCGGCCGCCTGCGCGACGTGCCGGCGCACTTCGCGCAGCACATCGCCAACATGCGCCAGGGCCTGGCGCGCGGCTGGAGCGTGCCCCGCGCCACCATCGACGGCCGCGACGACACCATCGAGCCCTACACCCGCACCGATGCGGGCAATCCGTTCCTGGCGGCGCTCGAGGGCATGCCGGCCTCGATCCCGGAACCGCGCCGCAGCCAGCTGCAGGCCGAAGGCCGCGCGCTGGTGCTCGAACAGGTGGTGCCGGCCTATGCGCAGCTGCTGGAGTTCATGCGCGAGGAATACATGCCGCAGGCGCGCACCACGCTCGCCGCCAGCGACCTGCCCGACGGGCGCGCGTTCTACCGCACCCAGATCCGCGAATACGTCACCCGCGACATGGGCCCGCGCGAGATCCACGAGATCGGCCTGCGCGAAGTGGCGCGGATCCAGGCCGAGATGCGCGAGGTGATGGCGCGCGCGGGCTTCGAGGGTTCGTTCGAGGAGTTCCTGCAGTACCTGCGCACCGATCCGAAGTTCTACGCGCGCACGCCGCGCGAACTGCTGGCGACCGCGTCCTACATCGCCAAGAAGGTCGATGGCCAGCTCAAGTACGCGTTCAACACGCTGCCGCGCTACCGCTTCACGATCCTGCCGGTGCCCGACGACATCGCGCCGATCTACACCTCCGGCCGCGGTGGCCTGGAGGCCTGCCTGTTCAACACCTACGACCTGCCGTCGCGCCCGCTCTACAACCTGCCGGCGCTGGTGGTGCACGAATGCGCGCCCGGGCACAGCTTCCAGGCGGCGCTGGCACTGGAGGCCCCGGCGCGGCCGGAGTTCCGCCAGCAGACCTACTTCTCCGGCTACGGCGAGGGTTGGGGCCTGTACACCGAATGGCTGGGTACGCAGATGGGCATCTACGAGACGCCGTACGAGGAGTTCGGCCGGCTCACCTTCGAGATGTGGCGCGCGGCCCGGCTGGTGATCGACACCGGCCTGCACGAATACGGCTGGAGCCGCGAGCAGGCCATCGAGTACCTGGCCGGGCACACCGCCCTGGCCCGCCACGACGTGACGACCGAGGTCGACCGCTACATCTCCTGGCCGGGCCAGGCGCTGGCCTACTACCTCGGCTACCGCACCATCCTCGACCTGCGCGCGGAAGCCGAACGCGAGCTCGGCGCGCGGTTCGACCAGCGCGGCTTCCACGACACCATCCTCAACCTGGGCTCGGTGCCGCTGCCGGTGCTGGAGGAGGAGGTGCGCGGCTACATCGCCGCGCAGAAGGCGGCGCCCGCGCCGTGAAGCGCATGTCCGGCAGCGTGCGCATCATCGGCGGCCGCTGGCGCGGCACGCGCCTGCCCGTCGCCGACGCCGAAGGGCTGCGGCCGACCTCCGACCGCACCCGCGAGACGCTGTTCAACTGGCTCCAGCCGGTACTGCCGGGCGCGCGCGTGCTGGACCTGTTCGCCGGCAGCGGGGCGCTGGGCTTCGAGGCGATCTCGCGCGGCGCGCGCGAGGCGCTGCTGGTCGAGCGCGACGCGCGCCAGTGCGAAGCCTTGCGCGAGACGGCAGCCAGGCTCGAAGGCGGCGACGCGGCGAAGATCGTCCAGGCCGATGCGCTGGCCCTGCTGCGCGCGCCGCTGCACGGCCTGTTCGACCTGGCTTTCGTCGATCCACCGTTCGGCGGCGACCTGTGGGACACCGCGCTGCAGCGGCTCGGCCCGTGGATGGCCGGCCAGGCCTGGCTGTATGTCGAGGCGCCGCTGCAGCGCAACATCCTGCCGCCTTCCGGCTGGCGGCTGCATCGCGAGGGCAGTACCCGGGAAACGCGGCACGCGCTGTACCGGCGCGGCTGAACCGCGCCGCGGCTGCGCTGCTACACTGGCCGCGATCACGTCCTCGCCCGCGAAACCGCACCGATCATGAGCCCGGCCCGCACCCGCACCGCGGTCTATCCCGGTACCTTCGACCCGATCACCAACGGCCATATCGACCTGGTCGACCGCGCCGCGCCGCTGTGCGAGCGCCTGGTGGTGGGCGTGGCGGCGAGCCCGTCGAAACGGCCGACGCTGTCGCTGGACCTGCGCGTGCGGCTGGCGAGCGAAGCCCTGTCGCACCACGCCAACGTCGAGGTGCGCGGGTTCGACTGCCTGCTCGCGCATTTCGTGCGCGAGGTCGGCGGCGGCATCCTGCTGCGCGGCCTGCGCGCCGTGTCGGACTTCGAATACGAGTTCCAGATGGCGAGCATGAACCGCCATCTCATCCCCGAGGTGGAGACCCTGTTCCTCACCCCGGCCGAGCAGCATGGATTCATTTCATCGTCGCTGGTGCGCGAGATCTCGCGGCTGGGCGGCGATGTGTCGGGCTTCGTGCCCGCGGCCGTGGCCGAAGCGCTGCAGGCCGAATGGCGGCGCGAAGCCGAATGATGACCGTCATCCCCACACCACACCCGGAGTCTTCGCAATGAAACTGTTCAACAGCCTGGCCCTGGCGGCCTGCCTGGTGCTGCCGCTCGCCGCTTGCAAGAAGGAGGAGGCCGCGCCGGTCGAGCGCGCGCCGGTTGCCGCGCCGACCACGGACGACAAGGCCGCCTGGCAGGCCTACCTGAGCGACCAGGTGCCGCGCCACATGGACGGCATCACCGCCCAGCCCTACGTCTACCGCGTGCCGGCCAACGAGAATCCCGACGACCCGGAGGAGTACAACCGCCTCCTGGACAAGGCCAAGATGGACGTGGCCCGCGGCATCGTGAAGGGCAACATCCTGGCCTACGCCGGCCTCGACCCGACCAAGACGGCCGACCTGGTCGTGGCCGCGTTCGAGACCGTGACGCCCGACACCATGAAGGGCGTGCGCGTGGTCTACATCGGCGACAACGCCAACAACGATCGCGTCCGCGCCGCCGTCGAGCCGGCCGGCGTCGAGTACGTGTTCGTCGAAGCGAAGTGATCCAGCGGCCGGCCGCCCCCCCCCGGCCCCGGCCCCCCCC
>JAEXTE010000440.1 GCA_023453655.1 Pseudomonadota bacterium | reverse complement strand
CAGCAAAGCAGGGCTGCCGCTCGCTCGCGGCGGACGGTCGCGGCCGTCAGTCGGTCAGGCGCCGCTCGCGCAGGCACACACCTGCGCGGGCGGCTCAGTCTGCGGCGGGCGCCTTCGCTTTGCTTCCGAAGTCCGCGCCCGATTCGGCGGCCAGCCACGCGAACACCGCATAGGCGGCGGCATTCTGCGCGAGGTCGGCCGGATCGATCTTGTCGAGCGTGTCGTCGGCATTGTGGTGCAGGTCGAAATACCGCGAGCCGTCCTGCCCCAGCCAGGCCCAGGCGCCGCCGATCGCGGCCAGCGGCGAGATGTCCGGACCCGGCCCGCCCTTGCCCGGCATGTGCGCGATCCCCAGCGGCGCCAGCGCCCCGGCGATGCGGGCCACCGCACCGGATTCGCCGCCGCTGGTGTTGAAACCGTAGATGCGGCCGGCGCCGAAGTCGCTCTCCACCGCGATGACGTGGCGGGCCACGTCGGTGGCGTGCCGGCGCGCGTACTCGCGGCCGCCCAGCAGTCCCTGCTCCTCGTTGGCGAAGGCCACCACGCGGATCGAGCGCCGCGGCCGCTGCGGCAGCTGCCGGACCAGGTGGCCCGCCGCCATGGTGATGCCGATGCCGGAGGCATCGTCGATGGCGCCGGTGCCCAGGTCCCAGGAATCGAGGTGCGCGCCGAGCAGTACCACCTCCTGCGGTGCCTCGCGCCCGGTGATCTCGCCGATGACGTTGTGCGAGGTGTATTCGCCGTCCCAGCCGCAGTCCAGCGAGATGCGCACGCGCACCGGGCCCTGCGCCAGCAGTCGCGCGAGCTGGTCGGCGTCGGGCAGCGACAGCGCCGCGGACGGCACCGGCGACAGGCCCTCGTCGAAGCGGGTGATGCCGGTGTTGGCGACGCGATGCGCGCTGGTGCCGGCCGAGCGCATCAGGAAGCCGACCGCACCCTTGCGGATGGCCTCGGAGGGGCCGCGCCCGCGCACCGCGCTCCCGTGCGAATAGCCGCTGCCGTCGCGGGCCCGCTCCATGCGGTAGTCGACGAAGGCGATCTTCCCCTCCAGCGAACCGGCGGGCGCGGCCTTCAGCGCGTCGAGGCTGTCGAAGCGGACGATCCCGGCCTCGACCGTGCCGCCGGGGCTGCCGCCCAGGGCGGTCACCAGCAGGGGCTGCGCGTTGACGCCGAGGACCTGCGCCGATTCGCTGCGACGCTCCCACTTCGGAAACGTCACCGGTTCGATCCAGACGCGGTCGTAGCCGAGTTCTTCGAACTTCGCCTGCGCCCAGGCCACGGCGCGCGCGTCCGCCTCGCTGCCGGCCAGGCGCGGCCCGACTTCGGTGGTCAGCGACTCCACCACGTTCCAGGCCGTGTCGTCGGCGAGCGCCTGCGCGCGCAGCGCGGCCGCGGTCTCGAGGGCCGCATCGTCGGCGAACGCCAGGGCGGGAACGAGACAAGCGGACAGCAGCAGCTTGGCCAGGCGCATCGCGGGCTCCGGAAACGACGAAGCCGCGAGCCTAGCAGGCCCGCGGCTTCGCATGCGAGGCGTTCAGCGCGTTACTTGCGCAGCGCGTCGCGGATCTCGCGCAGCAGCAGTACTTCCTCCGTCGGCGCCGCTGGCGCCGGCTCGGCCTCGGGCTTGCGGTGGATGCGGTTGATCGCCTTGACCAGCAGGAAGATGGCGAAGGCGATGATCACGAACTGCACCAGCGTGTTGAGGAATTCGCCGATGCCGATGACCACCGCCGGCACTTCCTCGCCGGCGGCATCGACCGTGGCCGCGCGCAGCGTCCAGGCGATGTCGCTGAAGTCCACGCCGCCGAGCAGCAATCCGATCGGCGGCATGATGACGTTGTCCACCAGCGAGCTGACGATCTTGCCGAACGCGCCGCCGATCACCACGCCCACGGCGAGGTCGATGACATTGCCGCGCATCGCGAATTCCCGGAACTCACTGATCATGCCCATGGGGCCTCCTCAATCGTTATCGCCGGCGACGGCAGCGTCGCGCGCGGCCACTATGCCGAGGGCGCGTGCACCTGGCAACGCAGTTCGAGCACGTCGTCCAGGCGCGCCACGCAGGCGTCGCCCGGCCGCAGCGCGGACACGCCCGCGGGCGTGCCCATGAACACGAGGTCGCCGGCGCGCAGCGCGTAGAGCTTCGAGAGTTCGTACAGGATCTCGGGCACGTCCCAGATCAGCTGCTCCAGGGTGGACTGCTGGCGCAGCTGCCCGTTGACCTCGAGCGACAGGCGACGCGGCGCGAGTTCGCCCACCTCGGCGGCAGGCACGAGCTCGCCGATCGGCGCGGACTGGTCGAAGCCCTTGCCCGTGTCCCAGGGCAGGCCCTTGGCCTTGGCGGCCGCCTGCAGGTCGCGACGGGTCAGGTCCAGCCCGACCGCATAGCCGAAGACGAGCTTCGGCGCGTCTTCCAGGCGCAGCTCGCCGGCGGGGGCGTCGCGGCCCAGCGCGACGACCAGCTCGACTTCATGATGCAGGTCGCGCGTGCCGGGCGGGTAGGCGACGTGGCCGTCGGTGACCACCGCATCGGCAGGCTTGTGGAAGAACACGGGCGTGCCCCGCTCGGCCTTCGAGGCCGGAGCGCTGGCGCCCATTTCGCGCGCATGGTCGGCGAAGTTGCGGCCCACGCAGTAGATCCGGCGCACCGGAAAGCTGCCGCCGCCGCGCACCGCGATGCGCGGGATCGCAGGGGCCTCGATGACGTCCTGCATGGGGCTTCAGTGCAGGACCGGCTGGCCGGGCTTGGACACCACGCGATACTCGGCGTCGAGCGTGCGCTCGCGCGACTTCGCCGCGCGCGGCCGCAGCGCGCCGCGCAGCAGGCCGAAGGCAAGCATCCCCGCGCCCACGACCAGCCCGACCACCAGCAGCACGCACAGCAGCGCCACGCCCACCAGCCCCAGCGCCACCCGCAGCAGCGGGTTGCGCGGCTTGCGCGGCGTGAACAGCCCGCGCATGCCGGAGGCGTCGAAGCGGGCGTGGAGCGAGCGGAACAGGACTGACGACATCGGCGGGGTGCGACAATAGGAAGGTGCCCAGTATCGGGCGGTACCGCCCCCGAGTTGTAACAGGAACGTTAAACCTTCGTGATGACCATCCCAGCCGCCCCGCTGCTTGCGCTCGATGCCATTCCCGACGGCGGCTTCGCCGAAGTCGAGGCGCTGGTGGATGGCGAACCCGAGTCGCTCGTCCTCCATCGGGATGGCGGCGAGGTCCGCGGCTGGCTCAATGTCTGCCCGCACGCGGGGCGACGGCTCGACTGGGCTCCGGGCCAGTTCCTCAAGTCCAAGGAGGGACTGCTGGTCTGCGCCGCGCACGGGGCCAGCTTCGAACTGCGCGGTGGCGAATGCGTGGCCGGGCCCTGCCGCGGCGAAGCGCTTCGCGCGGTGGCGCTGTCGGTGCGCGAGGGCATGGTGGAGCTGGGCGCCGCGGACTGAGGGTGGCTCAGAACAGCAGGTTCACCGCCAGCACCACGACCAGGGTGTAGATCAGCGACAGCGGTACGCCCAGCTTCCACAGCTCCCGCGGCTGGTAGCCGCCCGGGCCGGTGATCATCGACATCACCGGGTTGGACTGGGTGACGAAGTTGTTGGAGGCCGACAGCGCCACGATCAGCGCGAACGCGGTGGGATTGCCGCCGGTGGCCAGGGCCAGGTTGACCGCGATCGGCACCACCACGATGGTCGCGCCGACGTGGCTGATCACCATCGAGAATGCGGCGGTGAGCACCGCCACGCAGAACTCCAGCAGCCACGAGGGCAGGCCGCCGGGCAGCCGCTCGATGGTGTGGCCGGCCACCCAGGCCGCCGCGCCACTGCCGTCCATCGCCCAGCCCAGCGGGATCAGGCAGGCCATCAGGAACACGGTTTTCCAGCTGATCGCCGAATAGGCCTCGTCCATCTTCAGCACGCCGAATACCAGCATGCCGGCCACGCCGGTCATCAGCGCGATCGAGGTCGGCACCCGGCCGGACAGTGCGATCAGCATGGTGATGGCGAAGATCACCATCGCGATGCGGAACTTGTGCGGCCGCTGCTCGCCCTTGGGATAGTCGGTGACGATCACGAAGTCGCGCTTGCCGGCGGCCTGCGCCAGGTCCTGCCAGATGCTGTGCAGCACCAGCATGTCGCCGGCGCGCAGCGGCGTGTCGCGCAGGTTCTCGCGGATCACGGTCTTGTCGCGGTTGATCGCCAGCAGGCTGATCCCGTACTGGCGGCGCAGCTGCAGGTCGGCCGCGCTCTTGCCGATGAACTTCGAGGTGGGCGGGATCACCGCCTCTGAGATGCCGGCGCGGCTGGGATTGAATAGGTCGGCGAAGTTGCGCAGCCGCGAGTTCATGCGCAGGAACTGGTTCTGCGCGAAGTCGGCCACCTGCTGGCGCGGACCCATCGCGCCGAGCACGCTGCCCACCCAGATGCGCGCGTCCGGCGGCGGCGCCAGCCGCGACTCGTTGCCGGTCTGCAGGGCCAGCAGCAGCGGCGCGTTGTGCAGCGCCTCGGCCTCGCCGAAGGTCATGCCCACCAGCGGGCTGTCGGCGCTGACGATCAGCTCGTGGACCTCGCCCTCGATGCCGTAGGTACGCGAGAAGTAGCTCTCGGTGCGCGCCGGGGTGACGTTGGCGTCGCCTTCCTCGCGCAACCGCCGCTTGCCCTGGAAGCGGAAGTAGAGCAGGCCGGCGGCCAGCAGCGACAGGCCGATCGGCGCTGGCGCGAACATGTTCAACGGCTCCAGCGTGGCCGCGCCCGAGGGCAGGTTGGCGTTGGTGGCCACCAGCAGGTCGTTGAGCAGGATCAGCGGCGAGTTGCCGACCATGGTCAGGGTGCCGCCGAGCACGATCGACACGCCCACCGGCAACAGCAGCCGCGACAGCGCGATGCCGGTGCGCGAGGACAGTCGCGAGACCACCGGCAGGTACAGCGCCATCACCGACGGGTTCTGCATCACCGACGAATTGAGCCCGGCGATGCCGGACACCAGCAGCAGCAGCCGGTCCTCCATGCCGCGCGCGCGCCGCAGCAGCCACGCCGCCAGGCGGTTGAGCGCGCCGGTGCGGTCCAGGCCCATGCCCAGGATCATCGTGGCGATCACGCTGATCACCGCGTTGGACGAAAAGCCGTTGAACAGGTCCTCCGGCTGCACCAGCCCGGTCAGGCCCAGCATCACCAGGACCACCAGCGCCAGCAGGTCGGCGCGCACGCGCTGGAACTCGAACAGCACCATGGTCAGGCCGACCAGCCCGAGCACGATCTTCATGTCCGTCGTGAGCGCGAGCTGGGGTTCCATCAGGACCTGGCGTCCGGAATGGCGCTGGGCGTGGGGCGGCGGCGTCCGTGGTCAGGCGGCAGCGGCGCGTGCAGGCGGCCCGGGAGCACGGGAGCCGCGCTCACGGCGCGCCCGCCGCAGGCGCGGACGCGTCGATATCGGCCTCGACCCGGTCGTAGAGCAGGTCCCAGACACCGTGGCCCAGGCGCTGGCCGCGGGTCTCGAAGTGGGTCTGCGGTCGCCAGTCCGGGCGCGGGACGTGGCCGCGCGGGCCTGCGCGGTTGACCAGTCCGGGGGTGGCGTCGAGCACGTCCCACATCTGCTCGGCATAGTCCTGCCAGTCGGTGGCCAGGTGCAAGCGCCCGCCCGGCGCGATCCTGCCCGCCAGCAGCCGCGCGAAGGCAGGCTGTACCAGGCGGCGCTTGTTGTGGCGTTTCTTGTGCCAGGGGTCGGGGAAGTAGATGCGCGCCTCGTCGAGGCTGGCCTCGCCAAGTTCGTGCTGGAGCACCTCGACCGCGTCGTGGTGGTAGACGCGCACGTTGCGGGTACCGTCCGCGGCCAGCGCGTTGAGCAGGCGGCCCACGCCTGGCGCGTGCACCTCGATGCCGATGAAGTCGCGCCCCGGATCGCGCGGGGCGGCATGGCGCAGAGCCTCGCCGTTGCCGAAGCCGATCTCCAGCACGCGCGGCGCGCGGCGCCCGAACGCGGCGTCGAGGTTGCGCGGCTGGCCGGCGTAGTCCAGCCCGTAGCGCGGCCACTGCTCGTCGAACGCGCGCTGCTGCGCTTCGGTGAAGCGGCCCTGGCGCAGCACGAAGCTGCGGATCTCGCGGCGCCCCTCGACGACGGTGAACGGCTTGGGCGGGGCCTTGGCGCCGTCGCTGGAAAACGGATCGGTCATCGTCAGCCGATCAGTCCGTCCACCGGCGAGGACGCGCTGGCATAGCGCTTGCGCGGGATGCGGCCTGCGAGGAAGGCGTCGCGCCCCGCCTCGACCGCCAGCTTCATCGCCCGCGCCATGCGCACCGGGTCCTTCGCCCCCGCGATGGCGGTGTTCATCAGCACGCCGTGGCAGCCGAGTTCCATCGCGATGGCGGCATCGGAGGCGGTGCCCACGCCGGCATCGACGATGATCGGCACCTTCGCGTTCTCGATGATCTCGACCAGGTTGTAGCGGTTCTGGATGCCCAGGCCCGAACCGATCGGCGCTGCCAGCGGCATCACCGCCACGCAGCCGATTTCCTCCAGTCGCTTGCACAGGATCGGGTCGTCGCTGGTGTAGACCATCACCTCGAAGCCATCGGCGACCAGCTGCTCGGCGGCTTTCAGCGTCTGCACCACGTCCGGGTACAGCGTCTTCTGGTCGCCCAGCACCTCGAGCTTGGTGAGGTTGTGGCCGTCGAGCAGTTCGCGCGCCAGGCGGCAGGTGCGCACCGCGTCCTCGGCGGTGTAGCAGCCGGCGGTGTTGGGCAGGA
>JAEXTE010000430.1 GCA_023453655.1 Pseudomonadota bacterium | reverse complement strand
TACCTACACCGCGGCGATGTGCTGGGCGGCCTGCGACCGGCTGGCCAAGATCGCCGGACTGCTGGGCAGGGAAGACCGCGTCCTGTACTGGCGCGAGCGCGCCGATGCGATCCATGCGCGCGTGATCGAGCGCGCATGGCGACCCGAGGCCAACCATTTCAGCGCCTCCTTCGACAGCGACTACCTCGATGCCTCGCTGCTGCTGCTGGCCGACATCGGCTTCCTCGCCCCCGACGACCCGCGTTACGTGGCCACGGTCGATGCCATCGGGCGCGACCTGCGTCGCGGCGATGCGCTGTTCCGCTACGTGGCGCCGGACGATTTCGGCGAGCCGGAAACCAGCTTCACCATCTGTACCTTCTGGTACATCGACGCGCTGGCGGCCACCGGCCGCGCCGACGAGGCGCGGGCGATGTTCGAGCGGCTGCTGGCGCGGCGCAACCACCTCGGGCTGCTGTCGGAGGACCTGGCCTTCGACGACGGCGAAGCCTGGGGCAATTTCCCGCAGACCTATTCGCATGTCGGCCTGATCATCGCCGCGATGCGGTTGTCGCGCAGCTGGCAGGAGGCTTCATGAGTCGTCTGGTCGTGGTATCGAATCGCGTGGCGGTGCCCGGCGAGAACCGGGCCGGCGGCCTGGCCGTGGGCCTGGAAGCCGCGCTCGGCGCACGCGGCGGACTGTGGTTCGGCTGGAGCGGCAAGGTGGTGCGCGAGGACAGCGGACGCCTGCACGAGCAGGAGGCCGGCGACGTCAAGTACGTCACCATGGACCTCAACCGCGCCGACCACGACGCCTACTACAACGGCTTCGCCAACCGCACGCTGTGGCCGCTGCTGCATTCGCGCCTGGACCTGGTCGACTACGCCCGCGAGACCCGCGCCGGCTACCGCCGCGTCAACATGCTGTTCGCCGACCGGCTGGCGCCGCTGCTGCGCGACGACGACGTGCTGTGGATCCACGACTACCACCTGATCCCGCTGGCGGCGCTGCTGCGCGACCGCGGCGTGCGCTGCCGGATCGGCTTTTTCCTGCACGTGCCGATGCCCTCGGCCGACCTGGTCTCGGCGCTGCCCGAGCACGGCCGCCTGTTCGGCACTTTCTTCGCCTACGACCTGGTCGGTTTCCAGACGGTGCGCGATGCGGACCGCTTCCGCACCTACGCGCGCATCTTCGGCGGCGCGTCGGTGGACGCCGACGGCGTGGTCAAGCTGCCCGGCGGCGGCTCGGTGGCCGTGGGCGCGTTCCCGATCGGCATCGACGCGCACCGCATCGCCCAGCAGTCGGCCGCGGCCATCAACAAGTCGGCCGTGCGCGCGCTGCGCGAGAGCCTGAGCGGGCGCAGGCTGGCCATCGGCGTCGACCGGCTGGACTACTCCAAGGGCATGCCGGAGCGTTTCCGCGCCTTCGCCCGTTTCCTCGAACGGCATCCGGCCGAGCGCGGCAAGCTGACCTTCCTGCAGATCGCGCCGGTCTCGCGCGGCGACGTGGCCGAATACCAGCACCTGCGCGACCAGCTGGAAGGTATCGCCGGCCATATCAACGGCACCCACGCCGCGCCGGACTGGACCCCGCTGCGCTACGTCAACCGCAACTTCCCGCACCCCACGCTCACCGGCTTCTACCGCCTGGCGTCGGTGGGCCTGGTGACGCCGCTGCGCGATGGCATGAACCTGGTGGCCAAGGAATACGTCGCCGCCCAGGACCCGGACGATCCGGGCGTGCTGGTGCTGTCGATGCTGGCCGGCGCTGCGGCCGAGCTCGACGCCGCGCTGCTGGTCAATCCCTACGACCTCGATGGCGTGGCGGACGCCATCGCCCGCGCCGCGGCCATGCCCCTGGCCGAGCGCCGCGAGCGCTGGGAATCGATGATGCGCCCGATCACCGGCTACGACATCCACGCCTGGTGCCGGGCCTTCCTGGGCAGGCTCACCGGCTCCGCCGGCTGAGGCCGGGCAGGCGGGCGGCCCCGCGACGGGCGGGCGGGGCGCTCGTTATACTCGCGGGTCGGATCGGGATTGGGGTTCGCCCCATTCCATTCGAATCAATGACTTGAGCGTCATTCCTACCTTTTTGCAAGAACCATAGGAGCCGTGCCTGCGGGCGCGGCCGGGGCCCCCGAACGCCGCATGCGCCTGTCCACGATCAAGCTCGCCGGATTCAAATCCTTCGTCGACCCCACCACCCTGCACCTGCCGACCAACATGACCGGCGTGGTGGGTCCGAACGGCTGCGGCAAGTCCAACATCATCGACGCGGTGCGCTGGGTGATGGGCGAGAGTTCGGCCAGCCGGCTGCGCGGCGATTCGCTGACCGACGTGATCTTCGCCGGCTCCACCGCGCGCAAGCCGGTCTCGCAGGCGATGGTCGAACTGGTCTTCGACAACTCCGACCACACCGTCGGCGGCGAGTACGCGGCCTTCAACGAGATCTCGGTCAAGCGCACGGTCAGCCGCGACGGCCAGAGCAGCTACTACCTCAACGGCGCGCGCTGCCGCCGCCGCGACATCACCGACCTGTTCCTCGGCACCGGCCTGGGCCCGCGCAGCTACTCGATCATCGAGCAGGGCATGATCTCGCAGGTCATCGACGCCAAGCCTGAGGAGCTGCGCGTCTATCTCGAGGAAGCCGCCGGCATCTCGAAGTACAAGGAGCGGCGCAAGGAGACGGAGACCCGCATCCGCCACACCCGCGAGAACCTCGACCGCCTCAACGACCTGCGCGAGGAGGTGGGCAAGCAGCTCCAGCACCTGGCCCGCCAGGCCCGCCAGGCCGAGCAGTACACCGCCATCCAGGCCGAGCGGAAGATCCGCGACGCGCAGTGGAAGGCGCTGGAATTCCGTGCGCTGGATGCGCAGCTGCAGGCGCTGCGCCAGGGCTTGGCGCAGGAGGAAACCCGCCTGGAGCAGCTGATCGCCGAGCAGCGCGAGGCCGAGCGCGAGCTGGAAACCGGGCGCGTGCGCCGCGACGAGGCCAGCGCCGCGCTCAGCCGGGTGCAGGCCGCGAACTACGAGGTCGGGGGGACGCTGGCGCGGATCGAGCAGCAGATCGCGCACCAGCGCGAGATGGCCGCGCGCCTGCACAAGGCGCGCGAGGAAGCCCGCCAGGCGCTGGAAGAGATCGGCGCCCACATCAGCGGCGACCAGTCGCGGCTCGAGGACCTGCAGGCGGCGATCGCCGATGCCGAGCCGCGGCTCGAGGCGCTGCGCGAGGACGACGAGGTGCGCCAGGAGGCGCTGCGTGCCGCCGAGGAGGCGCTGGCCGACTGGCAGCAGCGCTGGGAGGCGCACAACCGGGAACAGAACGAGGCCTCGCGCGCGGGCGACGTCGAGCGCACGCGCGTGGACTACCTCGACCGGCAGTCGATGGACGCCGACCGGCGCCGCGAGCAGCTCCAGTCCGAGCGCGGCGCGCTGGACCTGGAATCGCTGTCGGAGGCGTTCGAGGCCATCGCCCTGCGCCACGAGGAGCAGAAGCTGGCGCTGGATGGGCTCAACGAGCAGCTCGAAGCGCGCAAGCAGGCCGCGCTCGACCTGCAGGACCAGCAGCGCAGCGCCCAGAACGAGCTGTCGGACGTGCGCAAGCAGGCGCAGGAAGCGCGCGGGCGCCTGTCCTCGCTCGAGACCCTGCAGCACGCCGCGCTGGGACAGGAGCAGGGCGCCGCCGTCGAATGGCTGCGCCGCCACGGCCTGGATTCCGCGCGCCGCGTGGGCGAGCAGCTCAGCGTCGAGCCGGGCTGGGAGAACGCGGTCGAGGGCGCACTGGGGCAGCTGATCGAAGGCGTGCTGGTGGAGGCGCCCGAGACCCTGGTCGAGGCCCTGGCCGACCTGGGCGAAGGGCGGCTGGCGCTGGTCGCGGCCGGAACCGGCGAGGACGCGTTCGCATCGACCTCGCTGGCGGCGAAGGTGCAGGGCCCGCTGGCCATCCGCCGGATGCTGGCGCGGCTGCACGTGGCCGAGGACCTGGCCGGGGCCGCCGCCCTGCAGGCGCGGCTCGACCCGGGCGAGTCGGTGATCACCCGCGGCGGCGAACGCCTGGGCAGCGGCTGGGTGCGCGTGGTGCGCTCGGGTGCGGCCAAGCAGGGCGCGCTGCTGCGCGAACGCGAGATCAAGCAGCTGCGCGCGGACATCGAGCGGCTTCAGGCGCGCGAGCACGAACTCGAAGCGGCGCTGGCCTCCGGCCGCGAACGCCTGCTTGCCGCCGAGCAGCAGCGCGAGGACGCGCAGCGCCAGCTCTACGCCGCGCACCGCAGCGTGTCCGAACTGGCCGGGCAGTTGCAGGGCCAGCAGGGGCGGGTGGACAGTGCCCGCGCCCGCATCGAGAAGATCGAGGCCGAACTCGGCCAATTGGTCGAGACGATCGACAACAGCGCTGCGCAGGCGCGCGAAGCCCGTTCCCGGCTGGAGGACGCGGTTGCG
>JAEXTE010000368.1 GCA_023453655.1 Pseudomonadota bacterium | reverse complement strand
GATGCCGGACTTCGACATCGACTTCTGCATGGATCGCCGCGACGAGGTGATCGACTACGTGGCGGCCAAGTACGGCCGCGACCGCGTCAGCCAGATCATCACCTACGGCACCATGGCCGCCAAGGCGGTGCTGCGCGACGCCGGCCGCGTGCTGGGCCACCCCTACGGCTTCGTCGACGGGCTGTCGAAGCTGATCCCGCTGCAGCCGGCCGACCCGCTGTCGCTGGAGGATGCGATCGGGCGCAGCAAGCGCGCGCAGAAGGACAGCAATTACGTCGTCGCCGAGTTCAGGCAGCGCTACGAGGAGGAGGACGAGGTCCGCGACCTGGTCGACCTCGCGCTGCAGCTCGAGGACCTGACCCGCAACGCCGGCAAGCACGCCGGCGGCGTGGTGATCGCGCCCTCGCCGCTGTCGGACTTCTGCCCGCTGTTCGCCGAACACGACGAGGGCGGGCGCGGCCGCAACCCGGTCACCCAGTTCGACAAGGACGACGTGGAAGCGGTCGGCCTGGTGAAGTTCGACTTCCTCGGCCTGCGCACGCTGACGATCATCGACTGGGCGGTGAAGGCGATCAACGCGCGCCGCGCCGCGGCGGGCGAGGCGCCGCTGGATATCGGCGCGCTGCCGCTCGACGACCAGGCCAGCTACGAGCTGTTCGCGCGTGGCGACACGGTGGCGGTGTTCCAGTTCGAATCGCGCGGCATGCGCGAGCTGCTCAAGCGCGCCAAGCCCGATACCTTCGAGGACATCATCGCGCTGGCCGCGCTGTTCCGCCCCGGTCCGCTGGGTTCGGGCATGGACCGGCAATGGTGCGACCGCAAGCACGGCATCGAGGAGGTCAGCTACCCGCATCCGGCGCTGGAGCCGGTGCTCAAGCCCACCTACGGCGTCATCGTGTACCAGGAACAGGTGATGCAGATCGCCCAGGTCCTGGCCGGCTATTCGCTCGGCGGGGCCGACCTGCTGCGCCGCGCGATGGGCAAGAAGAAGCCCGAGGAGATGGCCAAGGAGCGCGCCAAGTTCGAGGCGGGCGCCGCGGCCAACGGGGTCGACGCCAGGACCGCGACCCAGATCTTCGACCTGATGGAGAAGTTCGCCGAGTACGGCTTCAACAAGTCGCACTCGGCCGCCTACGCGCTGGTCGCCTACCAGACCGCGTGGCTGAAGGTGCACTACCCGGCCGAATTCATGGCCGCGGTAATGTCTTCGGACATGGACAATACCGATAAGGTGGTCGGCTTCCTCAACGAAGCCAAGGCCATGGGCCTGACCGTGCTGCCGCCGGACGTCAACGCCTCGGCCTACATGTTCGAAGCCATCGACGGCGCGGAGGACGCGCAGGGCCGCCGCACCACCATCCGCTACGGCCTGGGCGCGGTGAAGGGCGTCGGCCGCGGCGCCTGCGAGGCGATCATCGAGGCGCGCGGCGGCGGCTATGCAGACCTGTACGAGTTCTGCAAGCGCGTCGATTCGGGCCGGCTCAACCGGCGCACGCTCGAGGCGCTGATCCAGGCCGGCGCGCTCGATGCGCTGGCGGCCAACCGCGCCTCGCTGATGCTGCAGCTGCCCGAGGTGCTCAAGGCCACCGACCAGATCGCGAAGAACCGGGCGGCCGGCATGTTCGACATGTTCGGCGGCGGCGGCGACGCCGACATCCACATCGAGCTGCCGACCTGCGACGAGTGGCCGCTCAAGCAGAAGCTCGACGGCGAGCGCGATACGCTCGGCCACTACCTCAGCGGCCATCCGCTCGATCCCTACCGCGACGAACTCCGCGGCCTGGTCGGCCACGACCTGGGCCAGCTCGACCAGCTGTGGGCGGGCCGATCGGAGTCCGAATCGCGCGGCTGGCGGCCGGAAACCACGGTGGTGATCGCCGGCCAGGTGATCGCGATGCGCAAGCGCGGCGATTCCCAGGCATTCGTGCAGATCGAGGACGGCCGCGGGCGGCTCGAATGCGCCTTCTTCGCCGAGGAGTACTTCAGCTACGCCTCGCTGCTCACGCGCGACCGCATCCTGGTGATCGAGGGCGGACTGCGCGAGGACGAGTTCAGCGGCGGCTTCGCGCTGCGCGCGCGGCGCTGCTGGGATTTCGAGCAGGTCTGTGCGCAGAACGCGCAGGGCCTGTCGCTGCGCCTGGACCTGCGGGTGGCCGGCGCGCTGGAGCGCGTCGAATCGCTGTTCGCCCAGCACCGGCCCGGCAGCACCCCGCTGCGCTACGAGCTGCTGCTGCCCTCGGGCTCGACCGGCAAGCTGGACGTGAACGGCGCGCACGGCGTGCGCGTGGCGCCGGACCTGCCCTCCACCCTGCGCAGCCTCCCCGGCGTGCGCCAGGTGCGCCTGTCGCTGCAGCGGCCCTGGGTCGGCGGCTGACGCGGCAGGCGGCGCCCGCCGCGGCCCACCGTACGGTCCGGACGCCCGGGTACGGTGGCGAGCGGTCCAGTCGGCTAGACTTTCCGCTTCCCTGCAGCAGTCCCGGGCATGAATCCCAATTACCTCGACTTCGAGCAGCCGATCGCGGACCTCGAGGCCAAGATCCACGAACTGCGCCAGGCCAGCAACGGCCCGGCGGTCAACATCGATACCGAGATCCACGCGCTGCAGGACAAGCTGCGCAAGCGCACCGCGCACATCTTCCGCGACCTCAGCCCCTGGCAGGTCTCGCAGCTGGCGCGGCACCCGATGCGTCCCTACACGCTGGACTACATCAAGGTGTTCTGCGACGAGTTCGAGGAACTGGCCGGCGACCGCGCCTACGCCGACGATCCGGCGATCGTGGGCGGGCTGGGCCGCATCAACGGCCGCTCGGTGGTGGTCATCGGCCACCAGAAGGGCCGCGACACCAAGTCCAAGGTGCGCCGCAACTTCGGCATGCCGCGCCCGGAGGGCTACCGCAAGGCGCTGCGCCTGATGAAGATGGCCGAGCGCTTCAGGCTGCCGCTGCTGACCTTCATCGACACGCCGGGCGCCTACCCCGGCATCGGTGCGGAAGAGCGCGGCCAGTCCGAGGCCATCGCCCGCAACCTGATGGAGATGGCCGAGCTGAGGACGCCGATCCTGTGCACGGTGATCGGCGAGGGTGGATCGGGAGGCGCGCTGGCCATCGGCGTCGGCGACCGCACCATCATGCTCGAGTACAGCACCTACTCGGTGATCTCGCCCGAGGGCTGCGCCTCGATCCTGTGGAAGGACGCGGCCAAGGCGCGCGATGCCGCCGAGCAACTGGGCCTGACCGCGCGCCGCCTGCGCGGCCTCGGGCTGGTAGACAAGGTGGTGCGCGAGCCGATCGGCGGCGCCCACCGCAATCCGCGCCAGACCGCGATCCGGCTCAAGACGGTGCTGATGAACGAGCTCGACGCGCTCGAACAGCTGCCCCTGGACGAACTGGTCGCCGCGCGCTACCGCCGCCTGCGCGGCTACGGCGCCTACGAGAACGCCTGAGACACGCGCCGGGGCGGCGCGGTGAACAAGGGGGAGGCGGTGAACCGGTCCGAGCCCAGCACGCGCGGCGCCCTGCCGGCCGCACTGCCTGCGCCGCCCGGCGAAGGCCCGATGCTGGTGGGCTACAGCGGCGGGCTGGATTCGACCGTGCTGTTGCACCTGCTGGCCCAGGGCGACCAGATGCGGCGCCGCGGGCTGCGCGCCCTCCATGTCCATCACGGCCTGCACGCGGACGCCGACGAGTGGGCGCGGCACTGCATCGACCTGTGCCGGGAACTCGATGTCCCGATCGACGTCGTCCGGGTGGCCGTCGCAGGCGACACCGGCGACGGCCTCGAGGCGGCGGCGCGCGACGCCCGCCATGCCGCC
>JAEXTE010000138.1 GCA_023453655.1 Pseudomonadota bacterium | reverse complement strand
GCGATCTCGCCGCCGGCTTCCATGTTCAGCGCGCCATTGAGCCCGCCGATGATGGCGCTGGCATCGCTGATCGCCTGCGACTTGCGCGGCAGGTCGCCGCGCTGGAGGCAGGCCGCGGCCAGGCGCGCACGCTCACGGGCGCCGGCGAGCAGCAGCGCGATCAGCCGGTGCGGGCTGGCGTCCAGCGCCGCGCTGGCAATGCCGGTCTGACGGTACTGGTTGGCGAGGGAGCGGGCGTTCATGGGATCAACCCTGTGATGAATAGTTGGGCAGCCGTGCCAGCTGCTGGGTAAGGAAGGAACTGACCGAACTCATCTGCGCGACCATCGCGTCGAGCGCGGTGAACTGCCGCAGATAGTTGGCCCGGACCTTGTCCATGCGCCGGTCGAGCGCCAGGCGGTCGTCCGCGAGGCGGTCCTGGCGGGTTTCCAGTGCCTTGGTGCGGTCGCTGATCATGCCGTCGGCGCCGAGCCAGGACTTGAGCGCGCCGGCCAGTGGCGCGCGCAGCGCGCCGTCGTCGCCTAGCAGGCGCTGTACCGCCGCCGGGTCCTCGGCGACGGCCTTGTCGAAGGCGGCGCCGTCGAGGCTGAGCGAACCGTCGACCTTGGTCTCGAAGCCCAGCGCGGACAGCTCCGCATAATGCTGGCTGACGAAGCCGCGCAACGCCTGGGTAATGCCGCGCGGCGCGGCATCGCCGCTGAGCGCTGCGCCAGGCACGCCTTCGCTTCCCGCCGCGCTCTGGGTGCGCAGCTGCGACAGCGCGGTGTTGTAGGTGCTGACGAAGTTCAGCAGTCCGGCCTTGAGCGTGCTCGGGTCGGATTTGAGCTCGAGGTTGAACGATTCGCCCGGCTTGGCCCTGGTGAGATCGAGGGTTACGCCGTCGATGAGATCGTCGATGCGGTTGCTGCTGCTGGTGCGGCTGATGCCGTCGACCACGACCAGCGCGTCGTTGCCGGGGTCGGCGACGGTCATCGTGCCGCCGCTGGTGGCAAGGGCAGCCAGTCCGCCGTCGCCGCCGCTGGCGCCGATGGTCAGCCGGCCTTCGCTGCCGGCCCTGGTGGAAGCCAGCACCAGCACGTCGCCGGCATCGCCGCGCACCAGGCTGGCGCTGACGCCGAGGCTGCCGGCCTGGCGGTTGATGGCGTCGCGGATGTCGGCGAGCGAGCCCTTGCCTTCGGCGATCTCCACCGTGACCGGGTCGCCGTCGCCGACGGCGAGGCTGAGGCTGCCGTGGCCCAGCTGCGCATCGCTGGCCAGGGCGGCGGACTGCAGCTTGTGGGTGCTGGCGAGGCGCTCGACCGTGACGTCGTAGCGGCCCAGCGCGGCCTTGGCGTTCGCGGTGGCGGTGAAGCCTGCGTCCTCAGGCACGCTGACCTTGCGGCCGGGCAGGGCGCCATCGCCGGCGAACTTGGCCAGCACGTCCTGCAGCCCGGACAGCGCGCTGCTGATCTTGCCGAAGGCCGAGATCTGCGCGCTGGTGGTGCTTTCGAGCCGGCTGATCCGGTTCTCGGTCGGCGCACGCTCGGCGGCGACCAGCTGGGTCACCATCGTGTGTACGTCGAGACCGGAGCCGACGCCTGGGCTGGAGAGGGATGCCACTGGTGCCTCCTGGTGGATCGTTCGGCGGCGAGGGCTTCGAGGGTTTACGACTCGAAGCCTTTCGCCGGCCGCATGATGGCGCCGTGGACTGTGCGCCTTGCCTTGTAGCCGGTAACGGCAGTTGATCGCCTGCCTTTAGTTGAGCGGCCGTGACACGTCCTGCGGGCGCCACAACCGATCGGCGGGCATGACGCGTACGCATCGAGGCGATCCCGCCGCCCTCCGATCGCGCGGCACCAGCCGCGGATACCGGCCAACAAAAAGCCCGCCCGCGGCAACCCCCGGCCCCGGCCTGGAGAGAGAGATTCTCCGGGTGCAACTGAATCAGCGCAGCAGGCTGAGCACGCTCTGCGACGACTGGTTGGCCTGCGCCAGCATGGCGGTACCGGCCTGCTGCAGGATCTGCGTGCGCGACAGGTTGGCGGTCTCCTTGGCGTAGTCGGCGTCCATGATCCGGCTGCGCGCGGCGGACATGTTCTCCGAGGTGGTCTGCAGGTTGGTCACCACCGAGGAGAAGCGGTTCTGGATCGCACCCAGGTCGGCGCGCGCGGAGTTGACAGAAGTCAGTGCCTCATCGGCCACATCGATCGCCATCTGTGCGCTTGCGAAGGAGGAAACATTCACGGCGCCAATGCCCGTGGTCGTGGTCGAAGTGGCGGCAAACGCGTTGGCAAAGCCGGTAATCGTTGCATCGTTGGCCGCGCCGGTAATCGTAATAGCGGCCTTGGACGTGAGGCTCAGCTCACCCGAGACCGGATCGTAGGACGCGCCGACCCCCGTCTGGGCCGAAACACGGTTGATCGCCTCGGCCAACTGGCCGGCCCGCTCCTGGGCGCTGCCCGCGGCGGCAATAGCTCCGATGTTCTCGCCGTTGATGATCAGATCGCCAGCATTGATGGCCGTGGCGGAACCGGTGATGCTGCTGACGGCCACGCTGCCGCTGTAGCGGGTAACAGCGCCGCCAAGTGCGGAGGTTTGGGCGTTGGCGATGCCGGAAATGGTGATGATCTCACCAGCGTTGGCGCCGACCTGGAATGCGACGCCCGTGAAAGAGCCGTCGAGCAGCTTGGTGTCGTTGAAGTTGGTCTGCTCGGCCACGCGCTGGATTTCCGACTGCAGCTGAGCGACTTCCTTCTGCAGCGCGTCGCGGTCGCTCTGGCTGTTGGTGCCATTGGACGCCTGCACGGCCAGCTCGCGGATGCGCTGCAGGTTGTTGCCGATCTCGCCCAGCGCGCCTTCGGCGGTCTGCGCCAGCGAGATGCCGTCGTTGGCGTTGCGGGCGGCCTGGTCCATGCCGCGGATCTGGGTGGTGAAGCGCTCGGAGATGGCGAGGCCGGCGGCGTCGTC
>JAEXTE010000248.1 GCA_023453655.1 Pseudomonadota bacterium | reverse complement strand
GCATGCGCGCGCGCGCCGGCGTCATCGCCGGCAGGCCGGCGCTGACCGTGCCGCCCGCGCAGCGGTACTCGCCCACGCAGCGTTCGGGCGCCCAGTCGCGCAGGCCATACGCGGTCTTGGCGTAGCCGGGCTCGGTGATGTCGCCCAGGAACAGCAGGTAGGGCTGCGGCAGGGCCTCGGCCTCGCGCGCGATGGGGACTGCGGTCTGCATGCGGTGGCGCTCGATTCCCTGCGCGTGGAACCGCCCGGCGCGCGGGCGGACGGGAGCGTCAGAAGCGGTAGTCGACTTCCAGACCGAGGGTGCGCGGCTGGATCGGCACGGCGGCCAGGTGGTGGGTGATGCCGGTCAGCGCGCCGGTGACGTCGGTGATCGACGAGTACGCGCGCTTGTCGCCTGCGTTCCTGACGTAGCCACGCAGCGTCCAGCTGCCGTTGGACAGCGAGGCGTAGAGGTCGAACGCGCCGTAGCTCTCGATCGTCAGCGGCCCGGTGATGGTGGTGTCGAGCACCGTGCGCGGATCGGCGATGGCGATGACCTGGCGCTCGGTGGTGGCGTTGGTGCGGTCGTCGACCCAGCGGTAGCCACCGCCGACGCCCGCGCTCCAGCCGTTGGACAGCGCCACGGTGTAGTCGACGGTGGCCGACAGGGTCAGGTCGGGCACGTAGGGCATGCGGTCGCCGGCCAGGCCGGTGTTGAGCTCGAGCACGCCGCCGGGCAGGTCCGGATCCAGCGGCACCACGATCGCCGGGAAGTCCTGGTCGAGCTCGGAATCGTTCCAGGCGCCGTTGAAGCCGAGGGTCAGCCCGCTCAGCGGACGCCACTGCAGCGAGGCCTCGACGCCGCGGCTGGTGGCTTCGCCGCCGTTGACCAGGCCGCTGACGCCGTTGACCTGCGAGGCGACCTGGATGTCTTCCCAGTCGATCTGGTAGGCGACCAGGTCGAATGCCAGGCGGCGGCCGAAGCCGGCCTTCCAGCCCAGTTCGTAGCTGGTGAGGGTGGACGAATCCACCGCCGAGGGCAGGCCCACGGCCACCACGTTCGGGCCGCCGGGCTGGTAGCCGGTGGACGCCTTGGCATAGACCATCGAGTCGGGCGAGATCTGGAACTGCGGGGTGATGCTCCAGGTGAACACGTCCTCGCTGGAGCGGTTGTCCTGCACGCCGATCGGGATCAGCACGCCGCCGGTCACGTTCTGCTGGAACTCCTGGTCGTTGCGCGAGAAGCGCAGGCCCGCGCCGAGCTTGAAGCGCTCGGTGAAGCGGTAGCTGGCGTTGGCGAAGACCGCCGTTTCCTCGTAGGTGCTGGGGATCACCAGCTCGCCCAGCACGCCGAGGATGTCGTTCCACGGCGCCTGCAGCGGCGAACCGTCGAGCCGGTTGAGCGCCACGTACTGGTAGTTGTCGCCGTCCTCGTCGGAATGGAAGCCACCGACCAGCCATTCGAAGGCGCCGCCGGACTTCGACTGCAGGCGCACCTCCTGGGTGAACTGGGTGAGCGAGAGCCGGTTGTCGAGGTACGACGAGCCGGCTTCGAGCGTCGGGTCGGCGTCGAGGAAGGCCAGCGGATACTCGCCGTAGCTCAGCGACACGTCGCTGCGGATCGCGGTGCGGGTGTCGGCGTAGCTGGTGGACGAGACCAGGTCGGCGAAGCCCAGGTCGTATTCGATGGCCAGCGAATAGTGCTCGATCTCCTTGGAGAACGGCTCGTCGACGTAGACGCGGTTCGACAGGCCGGCCAGCGGCCTCTGGGTCGCCGCATCGACGGCGATCCTCGAGTTGTTGTCGCTCTCGACCTCCTGTCGCATCACCGCGAACTGCACGCTGGCGGCCTCGCCTTCCCAGCGCAGCGCGGCGCGCGCGCTGGTCTGGCGGCCCTGGTCGATGTCGCGGCGGCCGTCGACGAGGTTGTCGACGTAGCCCGGCAGTTCCTGCCGGGCGGCGCTGACGCGCAGCGCGAACGCGTCCTCGACGATCGGCAGGTTCATGCCGACGCGGTAGTTCGCGCCGGTCTCGCCGCTGGCCGGCGAGGACACGCCGGCGCCGACCCGGAACTCGCGCTGCGCGGTGTCGGGCTTGCGCATGCTGTACTTGATCAGGCCGCCCATCGCCCCGGCGCCGTAGAGCGTGCCCTGCGGCCCGCGCAGCACCTCGATGCTCTCGATGTCGTAGGGCAGCAGGTCGAGCTGGTACAGGGTGGCCTGCTGGTACAGGCTGTTGGAGCCGACCGGTGCGTCGTCGACATAGGTGCCCACGGTCGAGCCGGGCGAGAGCGCGGCCACGCCGCGCATCGAGACCTGCACCTGCCCGGGCGTGCCGTTGGACTGCAGCTGCAGGCCCGGCACGTAGCTGGCGTAGTCCGCCATCTGGGTGGCGTTGAGGTTCTCCAGCTGCATCTCGCCCAGGCGCGTGATCGCGGTGGCGACCTCGCGGATGTTCTCCTGGCGCTTGTTGGCGGTGACGACGATGCTGTCGAGTTCGACCGGGCCGGTCTCGGCCGGCGCTTCCTGGGCGAGCGCGGCGTTGCCGCCGGCGACCGCCATGGCGGCGACCACGGCGAGGGCAAGCCGCGAGCGGCGGGCCGGGACGGACGGGATGGATGCGGTCATGGCGTGCTCTCCGGTCGACTGCGCACCGGGCTAACCCGGTCCTGATCAGGGATCATGATCCCAATCGGAAAATTGTCAATACAAATGGAAATGCGTTGCTACGGCGACCTGCGGCCCTTCCAGCCCGGCCCGCGCACGAACCGGCCCGGCGTGGCGCCGGTATGCTCCCCGTCACGCAGCACCTGCACGCCGTTGACGAACACCTGGGACACGCCGGTGGCGTAACGCTGCGGCTCCGCGAACGTGGCGTGGTCGGCGACGGTGGCCGGATCGAACACCACGATGTCGGCATGGCAGCCCGGCTGCAGGCAGCCGCGGCCCTCCAGCTTCCAGTTGGCCGCCGGCAGGCCGGTGAGGCGATGGATGCCCTCCTCCAGCGGCATCAGCCCCCGGTCGCGCACGTAGTGGCCGAGGAAGCGGGCGACGTTGCCGTAGGCGCGCGGATGCGTGCTCGACAGCAGGAACACGCCCTCCGGCGCCGAGGACTCCGCGTCCGAACCCAGGCTCACCCATGGCTGGCGCAGCCCGAGTTCGACGTTCTCCTCGCTCATCAGGAAATAGGCCGTGTCGACGCGGCTGTCGTCCTCGATCACCAGGTCGATCACCGCGTCTTCCCCCGTGACCCCGCGCCCGCGCGCCACGTCGGCGAGGCTGCGGCCGGTGAGCGGCTTGAGCGCGGGGTTCCTGAACCCGATCAGCAGCACCCGGCTGTCGTCGCCGGCCTGCAGGCGCAGGTTCTCCCAGCCGGCGTCCGGATCGCGCATGTCGGCGATCACTCGCGCGCGGATCGACGGGTCGCGCAGACGCGCCACCATCGCGTCGTGGCCGCCTGCCTGGACCCACGGCGGGAGGGCAGCGTCGAGGCCGGTGGCGCCGGCGACATAGGCGTACATGTTGGCGCTTACCGCCAGGCCCTCGCCGCGGGCCTGCTCGATGCGCGCGATCGCCTGCGCCATCTTCGGCCAGTTGTCCCGGCCGGCGGCCTTGAGGTGGTAGACCTCGGCGCGCTGGCCGGTGGCGCGCGCGATGGCAATGGTTTCGTCCAGGGCTTCGAGGAAGCGGTCGGCCTCGCTGCGCATGTGGGCGACGTAGCCGCCGCCGGACTCGGCCGCCGCCTGCGCCAGCGCGACCAGTTCGCCGGTGTCCGCGAACGCGGCCGGCGGATAGATCAGCGAACCGCCGACGCCCAGCGCGCCCTCGTCCATCGCCGCGCGCACCAGGTCCTGCATGCGCGCGAGCTGCTCGGCGCTGGGCGTGACGTCGTCCTCGCCCAGTTCGTGGATGCGCACCGTGGTCGCGCCGACGAAGGAGGCGACGTTGGGGGTGACGCCCTTGCGCTCGAGATGCTCGAGGTATTCGCCCAGGCTGGTCCATTCGATCGGATAGCGGATGTCGCCCTGGCGCCGCAGCGCGTCCGCCTTCATCGCGTCGTTGAGCGGACCCATCGACCAGCCCTCGCCGAAGATCTCGAGCGTCACGCCCTGCTTCGTATCGCTCATGCCGCGGCCGTCGACGACCAGCGACTCGGTCGCCCAGCTCAGCACGTTGATGAAGCCCGGAGCCACCGCCTGGCCGCCGGCGTCGACGACGCGGTCGGCCTGCGCGTCGCCGCCGGCGGGCAGCAGCGCGGCGATGCGGTCGCCCTGCACCGCCACGTCGAGGCGCCGGCCCGGGGCACCGCTGCCGTCGTACACGGTGCCGTTGCGGATCAGCAGGTCGTAGCGCGGCGCGGGCGCGGCCGCCGGCATGCCGCTGCAGGCGGCCAGGGCAAGCATGAGGACGGCAGGCACACGACGCCTCATGGCGCGGCTCCTAGGTCGATGACTTGGGCAGGGACTCGATCGGACGATCCAGCCGCCACAGCAGCAGCGCCGCGCACGCGGCCAGTCCGGACAGCAGCAGGAAGAACCCGGCGTTGCCGGCGCGCGTGAACAGCATGCCGACCAGGCCGGCAAGCAGGCTGCCGGCGAACGTGGCGAAGAACCACGAGGCGACCGTGGTCGCCCCCAGGCGCGGCGGCGCCAGCCTGGCGAACAGGCCCAGTCCGGTGGGCAGGATGTAGAGCTCGCCCAGCGTCAGCACCACGAAGAACGCCACCAGCCACAGCCAGCTGACCGGCGCACCGGCCGTGGCCATCGACAGCAGCGAAAGCATCAGGTAGGCGGCCGCCACCACCAGGGCACCGGCCGCCATGCGGCGCGCGGGCGAGAGGTCGCGCCCGGCCTCCGCGCGGCGCCGCCAGGCCATCAGCAGCAGCGGGGTCATGGCGATCACCAGCAGCGGGTTGAGCGACTGGAACCATGTCATCGGAATGGTGAAGCCGGCGAAGCCGCGTGCGACGCTGTCGTCGATCCACAGCGGCAGGGTGTTGCCGACCTGCTCGTAGGCGCCGCGGAATATCGTCGCAGCGACGCCCACGCCCAGCAGCAGCCACCAGACGCGGCGCGCATCGGCACGCGCCCGGCGTGGATCCGCGGGCGCCGCCACGGCCGCTCGCGGCGGCGGCGCGGGCAGGTAGCGGCGCCCGGAGACATAGATCATCAGCCCGGCGAACATGCCCACGCCGGCGGCGCCGAAGCCGTAGTGCCAGCCGTAGAGCTCGCCGAGGGTTCCGCAGACCAGCGGCGCCATGAAGCCGCCGATGTTCAGGCCCACGTAGTAGACGTTGTAGGCGCGCCCGCGGCGCGGGTCGTCCTCGCGGTAGAGGTCGTTGATCTGGCTCGGCAGGCTGGGCAGGAACAGGCCGTTGCCGAGCGCGATCACCGCCAGCGCAAGGTAGAACACCGGCTCGAAGGCCATCACGAAGTGGCCGACCGCCATGATGCTGCCGCCCAGCAGCACCGCGTTGCGCTTGCCCAGCCAGCGGTCGGCGATGGCGCCGCCGAGGATCGGGGTGAAATAGGCCAGCGCGGTGTAGAGGCCGTAGATGAAGGAAGCCTTCTCCTGCGCGAACAGCAGCTGCCTGGTCATGTAATAGACCAGCAGGGTGCGCATCCCGTAGTAGGAGAACATCTCCCACATCTGGGTCAGGAACAGGATGGCCAGCCCGCGTGGCTGGCCGAACCAGGTGCGTTCCGCCGAGCCGCTCACCGGCCCGCCCGCGGTCCCCAGACCTCGTCGCCGCAGTGGATGTGGCCGTCCTCGTAGCGCACCGAGGGGCTGCGGTCGGCCTGCAGGAAGATCGGGCCGTCGAGGTCGACGACGTCGCAGAACTGGCCGAGCACGAAGGCCGGCGCCGCCGCCAGGCTGGTGCCGCACATGTTGCCCACCATCACCCGCTTGCCCAGCTCGCGGGCGCGCCTGGCCATCATCAATCCTTCGGTGAGGCCGCCGCACTTGTCGAGCTTGATGTTGACGACGTCGAAGTGGTGGTGGCGCGCCTCGAGTTCGGCGAGGTCGAGGATGCTTTCGTCCGCGGCGAACGGCAGCGGCCGCTCGACGCCGGCGAGTTCGTGCTCCAGCCCGCGCGCGCCCGGCTGCTCCAGCAGCGACACGCGCGCCTCGAGCAGCACCGGCAGCAGGTCCGCCAGGTCGGCGACGCGGTAGCCCTGGTTGGCGTCGACGCCGATCCACGGCTCCGGGCAGCGCGTGCGCACCGCGCGCACGCGGGCGGCGTCGAGCCCGGCTTCGCCGGTGAGCTTGAGCTTGAGCGCCCGCGCCCGGGTGTAGGCCGCGGCGTTGCGCGCCATCACCCCGGGTTCGTCGGCGCCAACCGTCATCGTGGTCAGCAGCGGGCGTACGCCTTCCAGGCCGGCGAGCTGCCAGACCGGCACGCCGGCGCGCTGCGATTCGAGTTCCCACAGCGCCGCGTCGAGCGCGTTGCGCGCGCCACCCGGCGGCAGCAGGCCGCGCAGGGTTTCGCGGTCGAGCCCGGCTTCGATGCGTTCGCGCAGCGCCTCGAGCGTTGCGACCATCGTGTCCGGGTGGTCGTTGTTGTAGTACACGCCGGCACCCTCGCCGCGGCCGACGAAGTCGCCGTCGCGCAGGGTCACCACCGTGGCCGGCATGGCCTCGAAGACGTGGCCGGAGATGCGGAACGGGGCCGCGAGCCGCAGCGGCTCGTTGTGGAGTTCGAGTTGGATCGGCACGGCGGCCCGCTCCGCGTAGTGGATCGT
>JAEXTE010000188.1 GCA_023453655.1 Pseudomonadota bacterium | reverse complement strand
CTGCCAGTGCGCACGCCGAATCAGGCCGCGGCCGCGGCCCGCACGGTGGCCGCCATCGCCTGCTCCACCAACGCCCATCCGGCGCCCGGCAGGTGCGCACCCTCGCTCAGGACCTGGCGGTAGGCCCGGCCTCCGGGCTGCCCGTGGTACAGCCCGAGGATGTGCCGGCTGATATGGCGCAGCGGCACGCCCTGGGCGAGTTGCGACTCGGCGTAGGGGCGAAGGGAGCCCAGCAACTGGTCTCGCGGCTGCAGCGGGACGCCGCGCAGGGCCGCGTCGATCCGGTGCAGCGTATAGGGGTCGTGGTAGGCGGCGCGTCCCAGCATCGCGCCATCGGCATGCGCCAGGTGCGACAGGGCGTCGTCCACCGTCGCAATGCCCCCGTTGACCACGACCTGCAGCCGCGGGCGCTCGCGCTTGAGCCGCCAGGCCCAGTCGTAGCGCAGCGGCGGTACTTCGCGGTTCTCCTTCGGACTCAGGCCCTTGAGCCAGGCGTTGCGCGCGTGCACCACGAACGTGCCGCAGCCGGCGTCGGCGACCGCGTCGATGAAGGCGAGGAAGCGCTCGTACTCGTGGTCGTCGTCGACCCCCAGCCTGCACTTCACCGTGACCGGCACCGGTCGATCGAGCGTCGCCACGGCCGCGATCATGGCCGCGACCCCGTCGGCCACCAGCGTCGGCTCGCGCATCAGGCAGGCGCCGAAGCGGCCCGCCTGCACGCGGTCGGAGGGACAGCCGCAGTTGAGGTTGATCTCGTCGAAGCCGCGTTCGGCGCCGATGCGCGCTGCCTGCGCCAGCAGCGCCGGCTCGCTGCCGCCGAGCTGCAACGCCACCGGATGCTCCACCGGGTCCATCGCCAGCAGCTTCGTCCGGTCGCCGTGGATCACCGCATTGGCGTGCACCATCTCGCTGTACAGGCGCGCCGACGGGGCCAGCAGGCGATGGAAGACGCGGCAATGCGAATCCGTCCAGTCCATCATCGGGGCGACGGACAGGCGGATCGAAGCCGGGTCCGGCAGGGCGCCAGCGGGCGGTACGGCGGAAGGCATGGCAGCGGGATCGGGGAGCCGGCCGCTATTGTCGGCGCGCGTCGCGTGAAGGTCGAGGGCGACGGCCCGCGCGCGAAGGCGCGACAGTGCGCTCAGGCGCCGCGCGGGGCCTGGCGCAGGATCGCGGTCAGTTCATCCGCGGGCATCGGCCGGTGGAAGGCATAGCCCTGGATGGTATGGCAGCCCATCTCGGCGAGCAGGCGCACATCCTCCATCGCCTCCACGCCCTCGGCCACCACGTCCTTGCCCAGCTCGCGCGCCAGCCCGACAACCGCGCGCACGATCGCCGCCGCGGGCGTGGCGCCGTCGCCGAGGTCGAGCACGAAGGCACGGTCGATCTTGAGCGTGTCGAACGGCAGGCTGACCAGGTAGGACAGCGAGGAATAGCCGGTGCCGAAGTCGTCGATCGCAATCCCCACGCCCAGTTCGCCGATGCGCTGCAGCTGGGACTCGCCGCCTTCGCGGTCGTGCACCAGCATGCTCTCGGTGATCTCGATCTCCAGCTGCGAGGGCGCGATGCCCGCATCGGCGATCGCCGCGCGCAGCGTCCCCGCCAGCTTCCGCGAGCGCAGCTGGTGGCTCGATACGTTGACCGCCACCGACGGGATCGCCACGCCCGCCGCGGCCCACTCCGCCAGCTGGCGGCAGGCCTTGCGCATCACCTGTTCGCCGAGCTCGTCGATCAGGCCGGCGTCCTCGGCCAGGGCGATGAACTCCTGCGCGGGCACCGGGCCGCTGCCCGGACGCGTCCACCGCGCCAGCGCCTCGGCGCCGACGATGCGGCCGTCGCGGCTGTCCACGCGCGGCTGGTAGTGCACGTCGATCGCGCCCTCCGCGACCGCGCGGCGCAGGTCCTGTTCGAGCTGCAGGCGGAAATGCGCGGCATCGTTCATGGCCGGCGCGAACACGCGCAGCGCGCGGCCACCCGCCCGCTTGCCGTGGTACATCGCCACGTCGGCGTTGCGGATCAGGGTGCTGGCATCGGCGCCGTGCGCCGGATACAGGGCGATGCCCGCGCTGAAGCGCTGCGCGAACTCGCGGCCGGCGGCGTGGACCGGCGGCAGCAGCGCGTCGGCGATGCGCTGCACGGCGCGCTCGGCAAGCGCCTGCGTGGCCGCATCCGGCAGCAGCATGCAGAACTCGTCGCCACCGAAGCGTCCCACCAGTTCGCCGGGCGCCAGGTTGGCGCGGATGCGGTCGGCCACGGCCACCAGCAGGGCATCGCCCACGCCATGGCCCAGCGCGTCGTTGATCGCCTTGAAGCGGTCGAGGTCGAGGAAGGTCACGGCGAAGCCCGTGCCTTCACGATCCGCGCGCGCGATGGCGGCCTCCACCGCCTCGAGCGTGGCCGCGCGGTTGGGCAGGCGCGTGAGCGGGTCGTGCTCCGCCTGGAACACCAGCTGGCGCCTGCCCTCCTCCAGCGCCAGCGCCACCGGAACCGACTCGACCACCTTGGCCGCCTGGGCCAGCGGGCCCTCGGCATCGTCGGGCACGGCATCGAAGCCGAGCACGACCTGGACATGGCCCGAGCGACCCTCCGCCTGCAGCACGAACGCGTGCCCTGCGCCGTCGGCGCAGCAGGCCTGCCTCACGCCGCCGTGCAGCGCTTCGACGCCGAGCCAGCCGCCTGCCGGAAGGGCCGGCCCGCATCCCGCGGCATCCTGGCGACGCAGTTCGCGGGCGCCGCTGGACAGCACGTACAGCGCGCGCTCCGGCGCCGGCCCGGCTGGCGCAACGACCACGCAAACCGTGCGGCATCCGCTCAGCTGGCGTACGCCCAGCGCGACCTGCTGCAGCAGGTCCTGCAGCGGCGCGCCGCGTGCGGTCAGGCGGTCGATGTCCGAGAGGATCCGCAGGGTGTCCATCTGCCGGCCGATGCGCTGCTGCATGCGGCCGAAGGTGCGCGACAGCAGGTCGAACTCGTCTTCGCCGCGGCGCCGGTCGAGCCGTCCCTGGCTGCCTTCGAAGCGCTGGATCCTGCGCAGCAGGTCGGACAGCGGCACCAGCACGCGGCGGATCTGCACCGAACTGAGCAGCACCGCGAACAGCAGGACCGCGATGGTCGCGGGCACCAGCACGTCGCGGTAATGGACCAGGGCCTTCGCCGGGCCAGCCACCGCGACCACCGTCCACGGCGCGGCGCCGAAGCGCGCCTTGAGGAACAGCGGCCAGTGCGCCACCACCAGGCGGTCGCCCGGCTCGGTGCCGGGGTGACCACCGCAATACAGGCGCACCCGGCCTGCGTACATGCAGATGCGCATGTCCTGGCCCAGCTCGGTGGGATCGCCCCATAGAAAGTACGGGTCCAGCGTGGCCGTCACGACCTGGCCGGCGACGATCCGCCGCAGCGCCGGCGCCTGGCCGGGGCGCGACGGCGCCAGCAGGGCCACGCCGGCCCCCTCCGGCCCAGCCTCGCCGGCGTCGGCATTGGCCACCGGTGTCGGCGCCACCGCGAGATCGCTGAAGTACACCGACAGCAGCCGGTCGCCGGCGGCGCCCTGCAGGTCGTCCGCAGCGATCGCCGCCAGCACGCGGTCGGCCAGGTGCAGGCGGTCGTAGACCCCCAGCGCATAGTTCTTGCCGCCTTCGCGCAGCGCCGCGTGGCGCGCCTGCCGCGCGTCGTCCGTGGCGGCCCGGTAGGTCATCCAGAACACGATCGCGGTCGGCAGCAGCGCCGCGATGCAGAACATCACGAACAGCCGGCGTCCGAAGCGGCTGCGCAGGATCGCGGTCGGAAAGCGCAGGCTGTCGGGCATCGTCAGAAGTCGCGCGCGACGCCGATGTAGGCCCCGTCGAGTGCGCGGATCACATCGTCGAGGCTGTCCTTCTGGCTGACCTGCTTCTTGAACACGCCGTCCTTGCCGGCGCTGAACAGGTCGTAGTCCGAGTTGAGCGGGTTGAGCCTGCGATCCTTGCGCGCCGCGCCCTTGTTGGTCGTCCTGAGGTTGACGTAGTGGTAGGGCCGGCCCCACGGATCGAGGTGGGTGCCGCGCCCGATGTCGGCCAGGCTGGCCGGCAAAGGCCCATTGGGCAACTGCTGGAAGCGCGTGATCTCGAGCTGCATGGCCGCGATGTCCGCCGCCGCCGTGGCGACCCGGGCGCGCTCGATGAACGCCGAATACTGTCCGTGCGCGATGGTGGCCAGGATCGCCACCACCGCCGTGCCGATCAGCAGCTCGACCAGGGTGAAGCCCATGCACGAGCGCACCAGGGCCGCATTGCGTCCGTGGCGGCAGCGTGCACGGCGATGGAGGCCGCGACCGGCGGCTGGCGGGAACCTCATCGATCACTCACCGCATTGGGCCCGGGCCAGGCCGTCACTCCGGGGTATCGGCCGCACGGCGCGGATCGTGAGCAGGCGGCGCCCGCCACTCCGTTCAGGCTTGTGATTCCCCGGCTCCCCCGCATGGCCTGCGTGCTACCCCTGTTTCGGCCGCAGGCATTGTCCCACGATGGCGGTGAGCAGGATGCAGCTGTTGGTGACGATGAACACCCAGTTGCCCAGCATCACGCTGTAGACGATGAAGCCGATCGACGCCAGGCTCTGGCCGATGAACAGCCAGCGCGAGACGCCTGCGCCGCCGTCGGCCCGCTGCTTCAGGATCTGCCGGACCAGGGTGGCGAGCAGGATGGCCGAGGCCAGCCAGCCGATGATATCGGGATTCATGCCGCCTCCGCCGCGCGCGGGGAGGCGGGCAGCTGGCCATGCGCATGGGTCGCGGCGGCAGCGGCCTGGCCGACCGCCACCGAGATCTGGTTGAGCCCGCCGACGATATCGCCGATCGCGTAGAGCCCCCGGGTGGCGGTCTGCTGGTGGCGGTCGACCACGATCTCGCCGCTGCGCGTCCGCTCCAGCGCCAGGCCGTCGACCGGGACCGAGGTCTCGAATCCCAGGAAGCAGTACACGGTGTCGAACGGGGTCGCCTTGCCGTTGCAGCGGAACACGCAGCGGCCATCGTCGAATTCGAGCGTGCCGCCGTCCATCCAGCGCACGCCCTCGGCGCGCGCCGCCGCGCCCTCCTCGCCGCCGTCGTCGCCGTCCAGCGGCAGCGCCGTCACGCTGGCCGAGAAGGTGCGCAGGAAGCGCGCGTGCGAGCCGATGTCAGCCCCGTGGCCGTACACCCCGATGTGGCGGTCGCTGACCTCGAACGCATCGCAGATCGGGCACAGCCGCAGCGCCCCGCAGGACATGGCCTGCTCGGCCCAGTCGCCGGGCAGGCGGTCGCGCAGGCCGGTGGCGATCATCACCATGCGCGCCCGCCAGCTGCGTTCGCCCGCGTGGACGACGAAGCCATCGCCATCGGACGCGCGAACGATCCGCTCCACGGTGGCGGTCTCGATCGGGACCTCGGCCGCGGCCGCCTGCCGGCGCAGGCGCGCGAGCAGTTCATCGCCCGAGACACCGCCCGGGAAACCGGGGCAGTTGTTGCTTTCAGGAATCCAGCGCGCGCGGCTCTTGCCGCTGTCGAGGACTAGGCAGGAGCGATGGAAGCGTCTCAGGTAGTTGGCCGCAGTCAGTCCCGCCGGACCGCCTCCCACGATTGCCACGTCAATCATGCCCGGATCCGTTGTCCACTGTGGGGGCGGACACTGGGGGAGGACGCGTCAACGGCGCGAGAAGCCGGCCGCCGGCGGGACCGCAGGAGGTCGCCCCGGTCAGGGGGGGCCGAAGGCCAGCGTCGGCGCCACGGCCGGGGGCCGGGACGGTGCCGCGGCCGCGGGACCGTTGCGATGCTTCATCGAGGTCCAGCTCGGCATGCCGTGGAAGACCAGCACGTAGTCGGCGGCGTACTCGAAACGGGCGATCGATTCGGGCGTCATCCCGCGCTCGATCACGGCGATGCCCTGTTCCAGGTAATTCCAGAAGCGCGTGTCGTCGTCGATGGACAGGGCACGGTGCAGCAGGTCGCGGAAAAGTTCGAGCGAAACGGGATCTTCGTCTTCGTAGGCAATGGGGAAGAGGCCGGTGTCCCCGCCGTCTCGCGAAAAGGTATGCGTGTCCATGAGGGGCCTTTGGTCTGTCTTGCTTCGATAGGCGGACCGGCAGGGCCGGCGCGGCCTGTTCTACGCGGGCCGGGGTGCAGGGGCCGTCAACGGCGCGCCCGGCCGGCTGAACGCGCCAGCCGCGCCGTTCATGCGCTGGCCTCGTCGCCCGCGTGTCCGCCCTCACCGGGCGCCGGCCGCGTACGCTGCTGCTGCTTGTACGCGCGCACCTTGTCGGCGGCGATCGCGCCGCGCGAACCGAGGATCATCTCGGTCATCCACGACAGCAGCAGGTCGCTGTACTGGCGCTGCGAGGGCTTGTCGTCGAACCCATGCCCCGCCTCGGCCACCAGGCGCCGCGTCATCGAGCGCGCCTTCGGGAATGCGGCCGCGTAGTTGTCGATCACCTGCCGCGGAATGATCTCGTCGCGCCCGGCCTCGACCAGCAGCGCGTCGCCCTCGAACTGCCGGCAGGCGCGCAGCGCGCGGTTGGCCTCGGCCGGCACCGGGCTGTGGCGGTAGCGCTTGAGCTCCGGGTCGTCGTGCAGGCGGCGCTTGGGCAGTTCCCAGTCGCGGTCCAGGTACAGGGCGGGAGTCCGCAGCGCCAGCCAGCGCACCGGCCGCAGTGCGGACAGGATGGCGGCCAGGTAGCCGCCGTAGCTGACGCCGACGACCGCGATCGACTCTGCGTCCACGTCGGGCCGCGCCGCCAGCCAGTCATAGCAGGCGCGCAGGTCGTCGAGGTTCTGCGCGCGGCTGACGCTGTCGCGGTTGCCGGAATCGGCGCGATGGCCGCGCAGGTCGAAGGTGAGGCAGACGCAGCCCAGCGCGGCCACCACGCGGGCGCGGCTCAGGTCCTGCGTCTGGCTGCCGCCCCAGCCGTGCACGAACAGCACCCCCGGCAGCGCGCGCTGCGGTGCCAGCAGGGTGGCCA
>JAEXTE010000165.1 GCA_023453655.1 Pseudomonadota bacterium | reverse complement strand
CGCCGACGCGGTGCGCCGCCTGGTCGACCTCGGCCTGCCGGTCGACGCCGTCGACGCCCAGGGCTGCACCGCGCTGCTGCGCGCCTGCGGGGGCGGCCATCGCGCCGTGGTCGAACTGCTGCTGGCGCGCGGCGCCAATCCGCAGCACGTCGCACATACCGGGGCGACTCCGCTGTCGGCGGCGGTGAGCATGCGCCACGGAGAACTGGTCGAACGCCTGCTGGCCGCCGGTGCGAAGCTCGAACAGCGCCTGCCCGGTGAAGTCACCGTGCTGATGCTGGCCTCCGCGCTGGGCCTGCCGGACCTGTGCGCCAAGCTGATGACCGCCGGGGCCAACGTCCACGCCACCGATGCCCAGGGTCTGACCCCGCTGCACTGCGCCGCGCTGTACGGTTTCACCGCGCGCGACCGCACCCGCCTGGTCACCCTGTTCGACACCCTGTTGCTGGCCGGCGCCGAGGTCGACGCGGTGGCCGCGGGCGGCGTGACCCCGTTGCTGCTGCTGCTGGGCGCGCGCGCCGAACCCGGCACCGCATGCGACGAGGACGTCCTGCTGGCCGTGCTCGAGCACCTGCTCGACGAGGGCGCGTCGCTCGAGGCGCGCGATCCGCGCGGCTTCGGCCCGCTGCACCTGGCGGCCCTGCACGGCCTGCTGCGCCTGACGCGGCGCCTGCTGCGCGCCGGCGCCGATCCCGAGGCGCGCGACGCGCTCAACCGCACCCCGCGCGAGATCGCGGTGATGCGCGGTTTCGTCGATGTCGCCCACGAGTACGTCCCGGTGCAGTCGGGGGTGTCGATGGCCCGGTTCCTGCGCGACCGCGGCTGAGGTCCTGGCGCCTGGCGCCCGCCGGGGCCTATGATCGCCGAAGGCGCCTGCGTGGGGGCTGCACGGTGGCAAGGGAACGTCGGACGTGGGGTCTTTCCGCAAGGGCGAGTGCCGTCCATCGCGCACGCCCGCTGCGCCTGCCAGTTACGGGCGGATCGGCCGGAGCCCGCCTGCGCCGGCGCACGTCCATGAGCGGCGCATTCGGTGCGCACTGCGGGGCCCGCCGCGTTGCGTACCCGGAGCGCCGGCATCGTGGCCTGCGCCCGGGGACCGGCGTGTCCATGGCGGCACCGGATTGCGTCATCCTTCCATCCGGGGCGTCACGCGCGCTGTCGCCGTCGCGTCCACCCTTCCGGATGTGGGCCAGCGCCCGGGGTGCAGTGCCCTCGCCAGGCCGTTTGCGGTGCTCTCAACGATCCAGGGACAGGAGCTCGAGATGAAGATGATCCGTGACGTATCGACACTGTGGCTGTGCGCGGTGCTCGCCTGCTTCGCATCGGCCGCGGACGCCCAGAACGTCAGGGCGGTGCGCAAGCAGATCGAGGGCAGCATGCTGGTGACCGGGCGCGTCACGATCACGCGGGAAGGCACCGTCGGCGACTGGTCGATCGACCGTCGCGAGGACCTGCCGCCCGCGGTGCTCAACGTGATCGCCGCCTCGGCGCCCGGCTGGCGCTTCGAACCCATCCTGGTCGATGGCAAGCCCGCGCACGGCAGCGCGCGGATGAGCCTGCGCATGGTGGCCGAGCGCATCGACGACGAACGATTCCGCGTCTCGATCCGCGACGGCTACTTCGGGCGCGAAGCCGTCCGCATGGCGCAGCGGGTCGACGATCGGCCGGATGCGGCCGCCGGCGAGGTGCCCACCGACCAGGTGAGCAGTGCGCGGATGGACGCTCCGCGCTACCCGGAACTGGCACTGCAGGCGGGCGTGACCGGCACGGTCTACCTGGTCGTGCGGGTGGGGCCCTCGGGGCAGGTCGAGCAGGTCGTGGCCGAACAGGTCAACCTGCGGGTGGTGGGCCTGGAGCGCGAGATGGCGCGCATGCGCGAGATGCTGGGTCGGTCGGCGATGGCCGCTGCACGCCGCTGGCAGTTCCGCCCGCCGAGCAGCGGAGAGGCGGCCGGCGCCCCGTTCTGGTCGGTGCGGGTACCGGTCGACTACCGGATCCACGGCGTGGGGCCGCCGGAGGAATACGGGCGCTGGGAGGTCTATGTGCCGGGGCCGCGCATGCCGGTGCCGTGGCAGATGGAAAGCCTCGAAGGCATCGACATCGCGCCCGATACCCTGATCGCCGGCGAGGTCTATCAGGCGGGGATGGCGCTGAAGCTGCTCGGGCCGCTGGACGGCGGCTGAGGCTCAGGCCCCGGCGGGCTTCGCCAGCGCCAGCGCCCGCAGTCGGCGCGCCCCGCGTTCTGCGATCGCCTGCAGCGCATGCTCGTGGGCGAGGCTGTAGTGGTCGGCCTCGGGGTGCTCGCTGTCGAGCACGCCGTACAGGTGTTCGCCGCACAGGATCGGCACCGCGAGTTCGGACAGGTTGGCCTGGTCGTCGGGCACGTAGCGCGCGTCGAAGCGCGCGTCGCCGGTGCGCTGGGGCAGGCACGCCTTCGCGCAGTGGCCGACGAGGCCCTGGCCGAGCGCGAGGGTCAGGCGCGATTCGAGCACCCGGCTGGCGGCGCGCTTGGGACCCCACGCGGCCTGCTGGGTCAGGGTGCGGCCGCAGGAATCGGACAGGTAGACGACCACGTCCACCAGCTCCAGTTCCTTGCCGGTGAAGCGGCACAGCGTCCAGGCGACGTCGCCGGGGGATTGCGCATGCGACAGCGCCTCGTCCAGCGGCGCGAGCCGGCGTGCGGCGTTGGCCAGGAACGCGGTGGCGGTTGCGCCCATCGCGACGGCTCCATCTGTGCGACGGCCACCATGGTGCGGCGGCAGGCGGCCGGGCGCAACGGGCGAGGGTCGCCTGCGCGAACCGCTGCGCCGGCGGCGGCGTTCGAACGCGTGCAGCGAAAACGCGGAAGGCCCGCATCGCGCGGGCCTTCCGGGTCGAACCGACGGACTCAGCGCTTCATCGAAGCGAAGAACTCGTCGTTGGACTTGGTGCTCTTCATCTTGTCGAGCAGGAATTCCATCGCCGCGATCTCGTCCATCGGATGCAGCAGCTTGCGCAGGATCCAGATGCGCTGCAGCAGGTCGGGTTCGATCAGCAGGTCCTCGCGCCGGGTGCCGGAGAGGTTGACCGCGATCGCCGGATAGACGCGCTTCTCGGTGATGCGGCGGTCCAGGTGGATTTCCGAGTTGCCGGTGCCCTTGAACTCCTCGTAGATCACCTTGTCCATCGCGCTGCCGGTGTCGACCAGGGCGGTGGCGATGATGGTCAGCGAGCCGCCTTCCTCGACGTTGCGCGCCGCGCCGAAGAAGCGCTTCGGGCGGTGCAGGGCGTTGGCGTCGACGCCACCGGTGAGCACCTTGCCCGAGGACGGCACCACGTTGTTGTAGGCGCGGGCCAAGCGGGTGATCGAGTCGAGCAGGATCACCACGTCCTTCTTGTGCTCGACCAGGCGCTTGGCGCGCTCGATCACCATCTCGGCGACCTGCACGTGGCGCGCGGCCGGCTCGTCGAAGGTCGAGGAGACC
>JAEXTE010000116.1 GCA_023453655.1 Pseudomonadota bacterium | reverse complement strand
CCAATGCGCGGGCCGCCTCGCGCCGCGCGCGCGATGCCTCCGACTCGGCATACAGCGCCTGCGCGACCGGTGCCGGACCACGGCTGTCGGACAGGCCGCGCACCTCGACCTCGAACACCTCGCCGCTGCGCTCGATCCGCAGCGCATCGCCCATTCGCACGGCCCGCGCGGGCTTGGCGCGCTGGCCGCCGACCTCGACCTTGCCGGTCTCGACCGCCTGCTTGGCCAGCGCGCGCGTGCGGAAGAAGCGCGCGGCCCACAGCCAGAGGTCCAGGCGGACGGGCTGGGCGGCGACGGGTTGATCGTGGATGGGCAATCGGGCGCGACGGGGACGGCCGCGGATTCTAGTGCGCAGCCCGTCGGCGCGATGTGGGGCCAGCCGGGTCGCGGGCTGCACGGGGGCGGGTGCCGGGGGGTGTGGGCCCCTCCGCCGGCCCGATCCCCGGGCCAATGCAGGTCAGGCCGGGAACGCAAACGGCCGCCCCGGGGGCGGCCGCTGCGGTGTCGCGCGGGAAGCCTGCCTTACTCGGCGGCAGCGGCCGCCGCGGCCTTGGCCTTGGCGTGCGCGGACAGGTCTTCCTTGATGCGCGCCTTCTTGCCTTCCAGGCCACGCAGGTAGTACAGCTTGCCGGCGCGGACCTTGCCGCGGCGCTTCACTTCGACCGAGTCGATGGTGGCGCTGTGGGTCTGGAACACGCGCTCCACGCCGTAGCCGTGGGAGATCTTGCGCACGGTGAACGAGGAGTTGAGGCCGGCGTTCTTCTTGCCGATGACCACGCCTTCGTAGGCCTGGACGCGCTCGCGGTTGCCTTCCTTCACCTTCACGTTGACGACGACGGTGTCGCCGGGGCCGAAGTCGGGCAGCTGGCGCTGCGCCTGTTCGGACTCGAACTGCTGCAGCAGGGTGTTCAGGGACGGCTTGGTGGTCATGGCGGGATCTCGATGGAGCCTGTTGGAGTCGTTGTAGGCGTGGTGCACGTGGACGCACGCTCTTGGCTGGCTGCCCGCTCTGGCGGGTCAGCCGCGCATTATAGCGGCATTCGCGGGCGCGGGGCCAGCCCGGTCAATCATCCGGCTGGGCGTCCAGCCAGCGGCGCTCCTCGGGGCCCAGGCCGGCGGTCTCCTGCAGGTCCGGCCGGCGCTCGCGGGTACGGAGCAGCGACTGGCGCCGGCGCCAGCGCGCGATTTCGGCGTGGTTGCCCGACAGCAGCACCTCGGGCACGGCCCCGAGCGCGTGCTCGACCGGCCGGGTGTAGTGCGGGCAGTCGAGCAGGCCGTCGGCCTCGAAGCTGTCCTGGGCGGCCGAATCGGCGTCGTTCAGCACCCCGTCCTGGAGCCGGGCCACCGCGTCGATGACCACGGCCGCGGCCAGTTCGCCGCCGGACAGGACGTAGTCGCCGATCGACAGCTCCTCGTCGACCTCGCCCGCCACCAGCCGCTCGTCGACGCCCTCGTAGCGCCCGCACAGCAGCAGCAGGCGCTCGCGCCCGGCCAGTTCGCGCAGGATCGACTGGGTCAGCGGCCGGCCTTGCGGACTGAGGTAGATCAGCCGGGCCGGTGCCGGATCGGCCGGGCGCGGGGCGCGGTTCGCCGCGCGCAGCGGGTCGATCATCATCACCATGCCCGGGCCGCCGCCGAAGGGGCGGTCGTCGACGCGGCGGTAGTTGCCCTCGGCGTAATCGCGCGGGTTCCAGCCGTGGATCGACAGCAGGCCGCGCTCCTGCGCGCGCCCGACCACGCCGAAGCCGGCGCACTGGGCGACGAATTCGGGGAACAGGGTGATCAGGTCGATGCGCATTGGGCGGTCCGTGATCCGTGATTGGTGATCCGTGATTGGAGAAGCGGGCGCTTTCGGTCTTTCGAATCACCAATCACCAATCACTAAATCACACCTCAGAACTCCGCATCCCAGTCCACCGTCACGACGCCCGCATCGAAATCCACCGAGACGATGTAGTCGGGCTGGACGAAGGGGATCATGCGCTCGCGCTCGCCGCGCGCCACCAGCACGTCGTTGGCGCCGGTGGAGAACAGGTGCGAGACCACGCCGAAATCGACGCCGTCGGTGTTCACCACGCGCAGGCCTTCCAGGTCGACCCAGTAGTACTCGCCCGGCGCCGGCGGGGGCAGCGCCTCGCGCGGCACGTACAGCTCCGCCCCGCGCAGCGCTTCGGCCGCGTCGCGGTCCTCGACGCCGGGCAGGCGCATGACGATGCCCTTGCCGGTGGCGCGACCGCGCGCGCCCTCGACCTCGCGCTCGACGCCCTGCGCGGTACGCAGGGTGAGCGGGAGGTAGCGGAAGATCGCCTCGGGCGGATTGCTGAAGGACTCGAGCTTCAGTTCGCCACGCACGCCGAACGCGCCGTGGATCCTGCCCATGAGGATGCGGCGCGCCTGCGTATTCATTTCCGGGGATGGGCCGCGCGGTGCGCGGCCCGCGCCATCAGGCGGCCGGGGCGGCCTTGGCGGCTTCGCGGTACAGGTTGCGGACCTTGTCGGTCAGCTGCGCACCCTGCTTCACCCAGTGGTCGACACGGGCGGTGTCCAGCACCACGCGCTGCTCGGCGCCCTGCGCCACGGGGTTGTAATAGCCCACGCGCTCGATGTTGCGGCCGTCGCGCGCGCTGCGCGAGTCGGTGACGATGATGTGGTAGAAGGGGCGCTTCTTCGCGCCGCCGCGGGTGAGGCGGATCTTGACCATGGTGCGTTCTCGGTGTTGCCCAGTCGCCAGGATGGCGAGGTAAGCCGGCAATTCTAGCCCATGGGGCCGCGCCACGGAACCCCGGAACCCACTCAGCCGGCCAGCGGCCGCCAGGGCTGGCTGCGCAGGGCCGCGTCGAGCGCCTCCATCAGCGCCGGATCCGGTCGCAGCGTGATGTCGTCGATGCCGCCGATCGGCCAGATCCCGGTGGCGTTGGCCGCGAACGCGGCGCGCAGCCCCGCCAGCGCGCGCGCCTCGACCGGCGCATGGCGCTGCCCCACCCCGGCTTCGGACAGTCCCGCCTGCAGCAGCCGCTCCGCGGTGCCGCGCAGCGCATCGGCCTGCGGCCAGACCACCTGGCGGCCGTCCCAGAAGCCGATGTTCCAGACCGAACCCTCGCTGATCCGGCCGCGGGCATCGACGAACAGGGCGTCGTCCACACCTTCCCGGCGCGCCGGGCGCCGGTGCTGGAACAGCGGGAAGGTGCCCACGTGTTTGATGTGCGGCAGCGGCCGCTGGAAGGCGTAGGTCTTCACCCACACCGGACTGGGATCGGCCTGGCGCGGCGGATTGACCGATACCAGCAGGTCCACGGGCAGGATGCGGTCGGGCTGCGCGTAGTCGAACTCGCGGGCGAACACGGTCACCCGCACGCTGGCGTCGTCCACGCCGGCGCCGTCGAGCGCCGCCAGGATCGCGCCGCGGATGCGCGCATCGTCAATCTTCGTGTCGAACAGCTCGCGCGTCGCGGACTTGAGCCGGCGCAGGTGCAGGTCCAGCCCCTGCACGGCGCGTCCGCGCACCTGCATCGAGCTGAAGTGGCCGTAGTTGACCAGCGCAAGCGCGCGCAGGTCGTCGGCGCTGGCCGGCCGGCCGTCGAGGAAGGCGAGCGTCATCGATCAGCGGAAGGGCATCCGCCCCATCCCGCCCATCATGCCCTGCAGGCCCCGCATCATGCCCTTCATGCCGCCGCGGGCCATCTTGCCCATCATCTTTTCCATCTGCTGGTACTGCTTCATGAGCTTGTTGACGTCGGACGGATGCGTGCCCGAACCGGCGGCGATCCGCGCGCGGCGCGAGCCGTTGAGCAGAGCCGGATTGCGGCGCTCCTTCTTCGTCATCGAGTTGATGATGGCGATCATGCGCGGCACTTCCCGGCTCTGCTGCACCTGCTGCTTGAGATGCTCCGGGATCTGGCCCATGCCCGGCAGCTTCTCCATCAGGCTGCCGATGCCGCCCATGTTCTGCATCTGCTCGAGCTGGTCGCGCATGTCGTTGAGGTCGAACTTCTTGCCCTTGGCGACCTTCTCGGCCAGCTTCGCCGCCTTGTCCTTGTCGACCTGCTGCTCGACCTGCTCGACCAGCGACAGCACGTCGCCCATGTCGAGAATGCGGCTGGCGACGCGCTCGGGATGGAACACGTCCAGGCCGTCGGTCTTCTCGCTGGTGCCGATGAACTTGATTGGCTTGCCGGTGATGTAGCGCACGGAGAGCGCCGCACCGCCGCGGGCATCGCCGTCGGTCTTGGTCAGCACCACGCCGGTGAGCGGCAGCGCCTCGCCGAAGGCCTTCGCGGTATTGGCCGCGTCCTGGCCGGTCATCGCGTCGACCACGAACAGCGTCTCGACCGGATTGACCGCCGCGTGCAGCGCCTTGATCTCGGCCATCATCGCCTCGTCGATGGCGAGGCGGCCGGCGGTGTCGACCAGCAGCACGTCGACGAAGGACTTCTTCGCGTCGGCGATCGCCGCGCGCACGATGTCCTCGGGCTTCTGCCCGGCGTCGGACGGGAAGAACAGCACACCGGTCTGCTCGGCCAGCGTCTTGAGCTGCTCGATGGCGGCCGGGCGGTACACGTCCGCGCTGACCACCATCACCTTCTTCCTGCGCTTGTCCTTGAGCAGGCGCGCCAGCTTGCCGACCGTGGTGGTCTTGCCCGCGCCCTGCAGGCCGGCCATCAGCACGACCGCCGGGGCCGGCACGTTCAGGTTGAGCTCGCTGGCCTGGGCGCCCATGACCGCGGTGAGCTCGTCGCGCACCACCTTGATCAGGGCCTGGCCGGGGGTCAGCGACTTGAGCACCTCCTGGCCGACCGCGCGCACCTTGATGCGCTCGATCAGCGCCTGCACCACCGGCAGGGCGACGTCGGCTTCCAGCAGCGCGATGCGCACTTCGCGGGTGGCCTCGCGGATGTTCTCCTCGGTCAGCCGACCGCGGCCGCGCAGGCGGTCGATGGTGCCGGACAGGCGCTGGGTGAGCGATTCGAACATGGCGGAAACGTCGCGGAAAACGGGGCCGCCGATTATAGCGGGCGGGCGCACACTGCCCGTTCCCGACCGCGTCCCGGCTGCCCCGCGCCACGGGTTCGTGCGACACTTTCCCGATGCCAATCATTCTCATTGCCGCCGCGTTCTACCTGCTGGCCGCCTGGCTGGTCGCACGCCGGCTGCAGGTGGACCGCGGGGCCGGTGCCGGCTTCTGGCAGCTGACCGCGGTGAGCGCGGTGGTGCTGCACGGCCTGTTCCATGTCCTGGCCTGGCGCGCCACGGCGGCGGTGGACCTGCATTTCTTCTCGGCGCTGTCACTGGTCGGGCTGGGGATGGCGGCGCTGACCACGCTGTACGCAGCCACGGGCCGGATGGGGGCACTGGGCGTGGTGGTATTCCCGGTCGCCGCGGCCTGTCTGGTCGGCTATGGCGTGTCGGGGGGTTCGGCGCCACGCGACCTCGGCTGGCGACTGGAGCTGCACGCCTGGCTGGCGCTGCTGGCCTACGCCGCCCTGGCGATCGCGGCGGTGCTGGCGATCATGCTCCGGCTGCAGGAACGCGCCCTGCGGCAGCGCCAGTTCAGCGGCTGGCTGCGGGTGCTGCCGCCGCTGACCGAACTTGAGTCGCTGCTGTTCCGCACGATCTGGGTCGGCTTCGTGCTGCTCACGGCCACCCTGCTCACCGGCATCCTGTTCGTGCACGATTTCTTCGCGCAGCACCTGATCCACAAGTCGGTGCTGAGCATCCTGTCTTGGCTGGTGTTCGGCGCGCTGCTGCTCGGCCGCTGGCGCCACGGCTGGCGCGGCGCCAAGGCCGTGCGCCTGACCCTGGTGGCGATGGCGCTGCTGGTGCTCGCCTTCTTCGGCAGCAAGTTCGTGCTGGAACTGGTGCTGCAGCGCGCTTGAATCGCGCTCACGGCGAGGCCAGCGCGATACGCGGCATCTCCAGCTGCGCCAGTTCCAGGATCCAGGCCTGCCGCCGCGGCTTCACCTCGTTGATGAGAAACCTGCGCGCGCCCTCCTCGCCATAGCCGCGACGGCTGATTCCGAGCATCACCGCGCCGCCCGGCAGCGCCTCGTAGCGGTAGGCGTTCCATTCGACGATGGCCTGGCCGCCGGCGGTATGCCCGGAGACCAGGAAGTCGAGCACGTAGCTCGACCCGTCCTCCTGCACCATCCATTCGTAGTTGGCCACGGGATCGGTGGCCTTGCGCGCCTCCAGCTCCGCCAGCTTGATCTGCAGCAGTTCGCGCGGACCGGCGTCGCCGAGCAGCACGTCGAGCATCAGCATCTGGTCGTAGCCGGCCAGCGTCTGGCCGTCGGGCAGGTATTCCTGCTTGTAGAAGTGCGGAAAAGGATGGCTGCTCCAGACCAGGTGGAAGGCCTGGCCATCGAGCAGCAGCGGGCCCGGCACCCCGAGTCGCTCGACCGGGGCTTCGGCGCAAACGGGTGCCGCGCCGAGCAACAGGACCAGGGCGAACAGCCAGGCGCGCGCCAGGCGGATTCCATTCGACATGCGTGCATCTCCGTATGCGGTCGCAGCCAGTCTGGGGGCGTCGCGGACGCGGCGCAAACCGCGCCCTGCCGGTCGCCGTCGGCCGGATCGGCGAGAATGACGGCCCCGACCGGCTTCCCTGCACGACATGCCCCTCCTCGACGATTCGAGCCACCTCGCCTGCCGCGGCCACCATGCATGGACCAGCGCGGCGATCCGCAGGATCGAGGCCGATTTCAACCGCTCGGCCGATACCCACCTGATCCCGCTGGCCCTGCCCGGCTTCCCCGGCATCGACGTCTACTTCAAGGACGAGTCCAGCCACCCCACCGGCAGCCTCAAGCACCGGCTGGCGCGATCACTGTTCCTGTACGCCCTGGCCAACGGCTGGCTGCACGCGGGCAGCACGGTGATCGAGGCGTCCAGCGGCTCGACCGCGGTGTCCGAGGCGTACTTCGCACGGCTGCTGGGCCTGCCCTTCGTCGCGGTGATCCCGGCTTCGACCTCGCCGGAGAAGATCGCCGCGATCGAATTCCACGGCGGCCGCTGCCATCTCGTCGCCAGGGCGTCGGACATCGGCACCGAAT
>JAEXTE010000063.1 GCA_023453655.1 Pseudomonadota bacterium | reverse complement strand
CCCCGCGTGGTCGGAGACATCGCGCAGGACCGACTGCGCCAGCGCCAGCGCCGAATTCCAGTCCGCCCGGTTCAGGGCATCGACTGCCTGGTGGTAGCGCGCCCGGGGATCGGTGGCCATCAACGCGCTCCCTTCGCCCCGGCTTCGGCGCAGGCGGAACAGATCCGCTCGACCTCGTAGCCCTTGGCGCGCAGCTGCTCGACCACGCCGTCCTCGCCCAGCAGGTGCAAGGCACCGACCACCACCAGCACGTGGTCGCCCCCCGGCGCCTGCAGTTTGGCCTCGAGCTTCGGCACCCAGGCCGCGTTGCGTTCGACGTTGATGCGCCGGTACAGGTCGGGGAATTCGCGGCGCATGTCCGCGGCCATGCCCTCCCAGAGCGCGGCGGCATCGCCGTTGCGCCAGGCCGCGTGCAGCTTGTCGATCTCGGCCGGGCCTTCGGCGGCCCCCTCCAGCGCCTGCTGCAGGAACTGCAGCTGTTCGGCGCGATCCATGCCGTCGAGAAACGCGATCTGCTCGACGCCCGTTTCTAGGCCCGCGGTCGCCTTGCCGGTTTCGCCGGCGCGCCGGGCGAGATGGGTATCCAGGCCCAGCGTCGGGTCGAGGCCGGCCTTGCCCATCTCCACCACGGTGACCATCAGGCCGACGAACCACGGCTCGAACATCTGCAGCGCCTGCGCCGGCAGCTTCATCGCCTCCAGCGGCGCGGCGTTGGCCCGGGTCCACTCCGCCAGCGCCTGACGGGTCTGTTCGGGCAGTTCGCTGTCCAGGCCGGTGCCGTCGGTACGCAGCGCCGCCTGTCTCATCTGCATGCCCAGCATCGGCGAGCCCAGCTCCTCGGGCGGGATCTCGAACACCACCTGTTCCGCATCGGCGAGCGCGACGTCGATGTCGCGCGAGAGCGGATAGTCGGCGGGCTTGAGCAGGTGGAACGAGCCGAGCAGGTACAGCGAGCTGTCCTGGTCGGACACCATCCACATCAGCGGTACGGGCGCCTGCGCGCGGGCCGCATCGGCATGGGCTGCGCCGGCGAGGGCCAGCAGGGTGGCGAGCGCGAGGGCGCTGCGGAAGGAGCGGCGGGCATTGCGGCGAAGACGCATCGATCTGTCCTTTTCGATTGGGTTCGACATCGTTCCAGACGCCGAAGACCGTGAGGATGTGACCGGTCGCGCGCATCGCGCTGCATCGGCGATGCATTGCGACCTGCCACGCGCCCGGAGGCGGCGGCCTACGGCCGGCGGTATTTCTTCTCGCCTGCGGTGACCGCCAGGTCCAGGCGATTCTCGGGCGGCGGCAGCGGACACGTGGCGAAGTCGGTGAACACGCAGGGCGGGTTGTAGGCGCGGTTGAAGTCGACCAGCACGCGACCTTCGGCATCGGGCGCGGCCGTATAGAGGTAGCGTCCCGCGCCATAGCTCCCGTGCCCGCTGGTGCGGTCGGCGAAGACCAGGAACAGGCCGCCGTCCTCGCCCTCCAGCGCTTCGAGCCGGTAGCCGGCGCCGCCATGTTCGAACTCGATCGCGCCCGGGTTGGGCTGCGGCGCCTGGCGGCTGGTGATGTCCATGATCGGAATGGTCTTGCCCTGCGGATGGGCCACGAAACGCGCCTGCACGCGCCAGGCCGGATCCGCGGGCCAGTACTCCAGCGGGCCCAGGCCGGTGAGGCTGGCCGCCTCGGCATGCTTCACGCGCAGCGCCTTGCGCCCGCCGCGATCCACCAGCGACAGCTGGCCCTTGCCCTCGTCGAAAGCCACGATGGTCGGCGTCCCGCTCACGTCCGGCAGCAGCTCGATCCGCTCCTTCGCCGGCGCGTCGTCGACGGTCAGCGCCGCCCCGGGATCGGGGACGAGCCACACGCGTCCGCCCTGCTGCTGCAGCATGCCCAGCTTCTCCGGGCCCTTCGCGAGTCGGATGCCGTTGGTCGCCCCGCTGCCCACGTAATGCGCGGGCAACTCGATCCAGTGCAGCCCGATCAGGCTCGCCCAGCCGTCGGGCTCCAGCAGCGCGGCACGACGCTCGGCGCGCCAGGCCTCGTTGTCCGCGACGAACGCCGGATCCGCGGGCGACTGCGCCGCCTCTTCGTCACTCGCAGCGTCGCCGGGTCCGCCCGTGCACGCGGCCAGCAGCAGCGCCAGCACGACCCCCGTCGCGCCCCCCGGAATCCTCGGCATCACCGCCCCCTCAGGAACCATCGATCGATCTCGCCCAGCCGGAAGTGCGCCCAGGTCGGGCGCCCATGGTTGCACTGTCCCGAGCGTTCCGTGGCCTCCATCTGCCGCAGCAGCGCGTTCATCTCGGGAACCGTCAGGCGCCGGTTGGCGCGCACCGCACCGTGGCAGGCCATGGTCGACAGCAGCTCGTCGCGGGCGCTGCGCACCCGCAGGCTTTCGCCGCGTTCGCGCAGGTCGGCCAGCACGTCGCGCAGCAGCGCTTCGGTATCGCCATCAGCCAGCAGCGCCGGCACGCTGCGCAGGGTCAGGCTCTGCGGTCCTGCGCGGGACACTTCGAAGCCGAGTTCGGCCAGGGTTGCGGATTCCTGTTCGGCCACGTCGGCCTCGCGCTCGGACACCGCGACCACCTGCGGCACCAGCAGGGGCTGGGTGCGCAGGCCCTCGCTGTCGTGCGCAGCCTTGAGCCGCTCGTAGCCGATGCGTTCGTGCGCGGCATGCATGCCCACCACGATCAGCCCGTCGGCCGCCTCGCTGAGGATGTAGATGCCGTGCAGCTGCGCCACCGCATAGCCCAGCGGCGGGACGCCCGCGGCGGCATCGGCGTGCGGCAGGGAAGGCGCCGCCGCTTCCGTCTCCGCCGTGGCGGGCCCGGGTGCGTACAGGGCGGCATAGGCCGCGCGCGCCTCGTCCACCTGCAGCGCCATCGGCACCTGGGCCGCCGCCGGGCCGCCCCAGGAGGGGCGCGCAGACGGGGTGGCCGCAGGCCAGGAC
>JAEXTE010000403.1 GCA_023453655.1 Pseudomonadota bacterium | reverse complement strand
GATCTACACCCTGGTCGCGCGCGAGAAACTCAAGCAGCTGCACGCGCGCCACCACCCGCGCGGCTGAGGCGGCTCGCGGGCCCGCGCCGTTGCCTCGGGCCGCACCGGCGCAATGCCGGAGGCCGGCCATCCGGATTCCAGCCGTTCCGCCCTGCTGCCGAACTGCGCGCAGGGCGCGCTGCGCAGCGCTTCGCGCGCGTCGCGCAGGCGCAAGTCCTCCGCGGCCGTCAGCGCCTCCAGCGCCATCGCTGCGCTCCCCGATGTGCCGATGTCGCGGCCATCAGCGCCAGCCTGGACGACCGCGAAGCGGCCAGGATCGGCGGCAAAGCTGGCGGCCACCGCCACCGCCACCGCCAGGTGCCAGGTGCCAGGTGCCAGACGTAGCCGGCCACGATCTGCCGCAGTTCCTGCTGGGGCGACCCGTCCATGCCCGCCCCCGTAAGGTCGGCCGTGGCCGACACCGCATGTCCGGGTGGGCCAACCGGGGCCCGCGTATCGCCTCATGCTGCAGCGCGGCGGGATCGTCCCCGGGTGCGAATGTTAGCGTTAACATTTCCGCCCCGGGGGATCGACCTGATGATGCATCCGAGCCCGACGCGCCCGCTGGCGCGTCGCCTCACGGCCGCCTGCCTGGCGGCCGCTTTCGCCTGGCCGCTGGCGGCCGCCGCCGAGGCTCCGGTGCTGAACGAGCTGGAGTATTTCCACAAGCGCGGCCTGGACGTGCTGGCCTTCAGCAACTACTACGACGGGCTGTTCAGCGACGCCAAGCACGCCGGCGTGGAACTGATCCACCACGGCGTGCGCACCGCGACCAACGGCGACGTGCGCCTGAGCCCCACGCCGGAGCAGTGGGATCCAGTAGCGCTGATGGTCGACCGCAAGGTCGATGCCCGCACCAGTACCGTGACCACCCGGCTGGGCTACGCCGCGCACGGCTTCGAGTACGACATCCGGGTGGCGCCTGCGGGCGAGGGCGTGCGCGTGCAGGTGGTGTTCGACCGCCCGCTGCCCGAGGCGCTGGCAGGAAAGGCCGGTTTCAACCTCGAGTTCCTGCCCTCGGCCTACTGGGGCAAGGCCTGGGTGAGCGAGACCGGCAGCGGCCAGCTGCCGCTGTATCCCGCCGGCCCCACCGCCCGCGGCGAGGACGGCAGGCCGGTGCGCCTGCCGATGGCCAGCGGCCGGAGCCTGACCCTGGCGCCGGAGGATCCCGGGCGCCGCGTCACCCTGCGTGCCCGCGAGGGCGAGATCGGCCTGTTCGACGGCCGCAACCAGGCCCAGAACGGCTGGTACGTGGCGCGCGGCCTGCTGCCCGCCGGCCGCACCGGCGTGGTGCTGGACTGGACCATCGAAGGCAGCACCATTCCCGGCTGGACCCGGCCCACCGTGATCGGCCATTCGCAGGTGGGCTACCACCCGGCGCAGCGCAAGGTCGCGGTGCTGGAGACCGACCGCAACGCCGAAGCGCCCGGGCGCGCGCGCCTGCTGCGCATCGGCGCGGACGGACGCGAACAAGAAGTGCTGGCGGCCGATGCCGCGGAGTGGGGGCAGTACCTGCGCTACCGGTACTACACCTTCGACTTCTCCAGCGTGCGTGAGCCGGGGCTCTATGCCATCGAGGCCGCCGGCCAGCGCAGCAACGCCTTCCGCATCGCGGCCGATGCCTACGCCACCGCCTGGCACCCGACCCTGGACGTGTTCTTCCCGGTGCAGATGGACCACATGTTCGTCAACGAGGCCTACCGCGTCTGGCACGGCCGCCCGCACATGGACGACGCGCGCCAGGTGCCGCCGGGCAAGGAGCATTTCGACCTGTTCGGCCAGGGGCCCGACCTGGATTCGCCGTTCCAGCCGGGCGAGCACATCCCCGGCCTGAACTACGGCGGCTGGTTCGATGCCGGCGATTTCGACATCCGCACCCAGACCCACTACGCGACGGTGATGTCGCTGGTGGACGTGTGGGAGGAGTTCCGGCCGCTGCGCGACGAGACCAGCATCGACCAGGAGAAGCAGCACGTCGAACTGCACGTGCCGGACGGCAAGCCCGACCTGCTGCAGCAGATCGAGCACGGCACCCTGGCGCTGATCGCGCAGCACCGCGTGTTCGGCCACGCCATTCCGGGCATCGTCGAGCCCGACCTCGGCCAGTACACGCACCTGGGCGATGCCGCCAGCAAGACCGACGGCAAGGTCGACGATCCCGACGACCCGGACTCGCCCAACGACGACCGCCTGGCCTTCACCACCAACACCACCGCCCTCAACTACGGCTCGGCCGCCGCGCTGGCCGCCGCCAGCCGCGCCCTGCGCGGCTACAACGACGCGCTGGCCGAGGAATGCCTGGCGACCGCGCAGAAGGTGTGGGAGTTCGAGCACGGGCGCGAGCCCAACCTGTTCCGCGTCGGCAACACCACCGGCGGCGATCCGGAGGATGAGGAACTGCGCGCGGCCGTCCAGCTGCTGGCCAGCACGGGCGAGGCGAAGTACGCCGCGCGCATCGCCGAACTGTGGCCCGTGATCGACCAGCGCTTCGGCTTCAACGGCCCGGCGCTGGTCCCGGTGCTGGACCGCATGGACGAGGGCTTCCGCGCGCGCATGCGCGAACGCGCCGCGAAGTTCCGCGACGAGCGCGCCGGGATGGCGGCCGAGAACCCCTACGGCGTGCTCATCACCCGCGGCGGCTGGGCCGGCAACGGGGCGGTGATCGGCCTGGCCAACGGCAACTACCGCCTGCACAAGGCCTTCCCGGACCTGTTCGACATCGAGCCGACCCTGCAGGGTCTGAACTACCTCTACGGCACCCACCCGGATTCCAACATTTCCTTCGTCTCGGCCGTGGGCGCGAAGTCCAAGCAGGTCGCCTATGGCATGAACCGTGCCGATTTCAGCTTCATCGCCGGCGGCATCGTGCCGGGCGTGCTGGTGCTCAAGCCCGACTTCCCGGAGAACAAGGAGGACTGGCCGTTCTTCTGGGGCCAGAACGAGTACGTGGTCAACCTCGGCGCCAGCTACATCTACCTGGTGCACGCGGCCCAGGACCTGCTGTCGGGTCGCTAGCGAGACGGGGGGGGGGGCCGGCCCCCCCCCCCCCCCCC
>JAEXTE010000104.1 GCA_023453655.1 Pseudomonadota bacterium | reverse complement strand
CGCGCAGGCGCTGGCGGTAGCGCGCCGAGGTCAAGGCGTAGGACGTCAGGGCAGGCGTGTGGCTGTCCGGCAGGAACCCGCAGCGCTCGAAGGCCTTCAGCGAACGCGCGTTGTCCGGGTGGATCCTGGCGATGAGCCGCTCGGCCCGCATGTCCAGGAAGGCGAGCTTCATGGCTTCGCGGATGGCGGCGGCCCCGAGTCGGCGACCCCAGTCGTTGCGATTGCCGATGACCAGGCCCATTTCGCAATCCGCCCCGGTCCTGACCAGGCGCACGAAGCCCACCCGCGCATCATGCCGGTCGTAGGCCATGAAGAATCGGCCGCCCTGGTTGAACAGGGGGGTCAGGATCGGCAACCGGACCCGACCGAGGATCTGCTCGATGAACCGTGAGACATGACGCGAGTCGCTCAGGTAGCGGGTGACGCACTCGTCTTCCAGCCAGTCCATCAGCGCAAGCGCGTCTGTCCGCGTGATTTCCGAACACAGCGAAACGAAAGGCCCGTTCATCTCCACCCTCATCCTGGCAGCAAGAATGAAAGCCCTTCCTGGCGCCGCCATGACGGTTCTTTCGACACATGGATGTTAGCCCGGCGTGCGGATGCCGTCATCCGATCCCCTGCTCGGCCGTGCCGGCGTCGCGTGCAGGCTTCCTCCAGCAGGATGCAGCGTGCTTTGAATGGCGCCGCTACCGGACCGTGGCCCCGGCGATTCGGGTGGCTGATCGCGCCAGGTCGAAATCCGCCGCTACTGGTCCAGCGATACAAGTCCAGGAATCCATTCCAGTCAACCCGGATGGCCGCCTCCGGCCGGAAGCGGACTATTGGCTGAAACACTCGACTTACGTTTCAGTCTTCCAGCTGACTCAATGCCCGGATTATGTCTTCCTCCGTGTCAATGGGAACTAGGGAGCCGATTAATGCCCGCAACTCATCCAGATCCTCACCTGCGTCGCGGTTGCTGACAAAGAATTCCAAGGACAGTCCTGCGCTGACACGATTGATGTCTGTAATGCTAAAGTGCGTCGCGACTCCGGGTCGGCGGCCGACAATGCAGCGTACGGGAGAAGATGGCAGGAACACCATATTCACCTCAACATTGTTGTCAAATGCGGTGAGCGCCAACCTAGGTTTTCCGTCGGAGAAAACTGCAGCGGGGCCGCAGTCACCTAAGATGAAGAATTCACCTGACGGGGCATCAAGTAACTCAAACACCATCTCAGCAGCCATGCGTCTTGCGCGGATGTGCATCTCCGGATCCTTCGCCAGAGCTGCAAGGTAGGCGCCATCAGCAATAGTGTCGGCCTCTGCGCGAGCCCTTGCCAACACTGTGTACGCCAGTTGCCAAGCGTCGGCGACCAGCTTGTCTTGTTGATCAGCTACATGGGTCTTCCACCGCGGAAGCAGCGCGCCATAGATCTTGGCGCGCTGCTCGCGGGGCAGCGGGCCGAAGCGTTTATCGATCTGCTCGTAGATGAGTCGCTTCCTTTCCGTCGAGTTGGTCAGGCTGGCCACAAGATCCTGGCGCGGGCGTGTGATGTCGAGCAGACGGACGCGGAACGCAGAAAGCAGCGCAGGAAACAACCCGATTAACGCCTCGCGCATGGCCTTTGTGCGGAAAGCCAAGGCACAGATGAGGATGGCGATGTCCACGGGAGCCACATCGGCACCTTGATTTACGGCCTGCACTGTCTCTGCCAATTCACCCTCCCCCCGGGTGATGGCGTCATCTAAGCTCGTGTCATCAGGCCCGCCGTAAAAATCCAGTTCCTTGCCTAGGCCACGGGTGTTAGGAGTGAATCGGCCGCGAGTGCGATGATGGGCGTGGACATAGAACTCCTTACCCTGTCGGCGATAGGCGAATGGACGCTGAATGAACTGAGGCAAGTAGTGGTGTTGGCGGCCGGCCATTATCGAAGGGTAGCCTGTCACAGATGTTCTAAAGAGAAGTACTCCTCCTCAGGGCGGCAACAGGTCACGGATATAGGGGACAGGTCGTCCCACCCTGCGATCGCGCTCGTCCCACGCGCGCTTGTGCGACCGAAACGTGTTCCATTCGATTCCACGAAGGCGCCAAGCGCGGGCATTGTCCACATCCCGATGCCCGAACTCATTGATCGCAATGGAAGTTCCAGGTTAGGAGCGCCATGTCGCCAGAAGGTCGCCAGTCGGAGGCCGCGGATGCGGGTGCGCGGGCGGACCGGCATCGGGATGCGCCTGCGTGGGGATGGCGATTGGGCCGGAGCACCACGCGTAGGCGGCGGCCCGGGCGCGCCTGCGAGTCCGCGCGAAGCGCTAGTCCGCGCCCAGTCTCCACGCCAGTCCCGATACGCGCCGCACGTGCCGCGACAGCGCCTGGCGCAGTACCGGCTCACTCGCGACCAGGTGCAGCTCGTTCCTGGCACGGGTCAGTCCGGTGTAGACCAGCTCGCGCGAGAGCACCCGGTTGTCGCGCGCGGGCAGCAGCAGCCAGACCGCGTCGAACTCCGAGCCCTGGGCCTTGTGCACGGTCATGGCGAAGGCGCTGTCGTGCGCCGGCAGGGTGGCGGGATGGAAGGCGCGCGGATTGTCGGGCGTGTCGCCGGGGAACCAGGCCACGAGGTGGCCGTCGCCGTCCTGCAGGCAGATGCCGATGTCGCCATTGAACAGGCGGTGGCGATAGCTGTTCTCGGTGACCAGGACCAGGCGGCCGTGGAAGCCCTCCTGCGCCGGGCCTCCGCGGCTGCGCGGCGAGGAGGCGTCGAGGCGGCCGCGCAGCAGCGCTTCGATCCGCGCGTTGAGCGTGCGCGCGCCCTGCGGGCCTTCGCGCACTGCGGTGAGGATGCGCAGGCGCGTGGCTTCGGCGAGCGCGGCGGCGGGGGTGTCGGCCTCGGCCAGGGCCTGCCAGTGGCCGAGCAGGCGCTCGCGATGCGCCTGCAGCGGGTCGCCGCCGTCCTCGTAATGCACGTTCGACAAGCGCCCCGCGCGCAGCAGCGACAGCGCCTGGTCGCCATCGCCTTCGCGCACCGCTTTGGCCAGCGGCGCGAGTTCCAGCCTGTCGGACTGGCGGTAGCCGCGGACGAGGTGGACGCGGCGTCCGCCGAACGCGGGCTGGGTGCTGGCGGCCCCGGTCGGGGACGCGGGCGTCCCCAGCAGCGGCGCCAGCGCTCGGCCCTCTTCGGCATCGAGCGCGTCGCCGGGGCCGGCGGCACGCAGGATCGCGGCCAGCACGTCGCCGGCTTCGACCGAGGGCAGCTGGTCGGGATCGCCGAGCAGGATCAGGCGGGTGCCGTCGGCGACGGCGTCGACCAGCTTGGCCATCAGCGGCAGGTCGATCATCGAGGCCTCGTCGACCACGACCACGTCGTATTCGAGCGGATTGGCCGCGTCGTGGCGGAAGCGCGGCGAGTCCGGCAGGGTGCCGAGCAGGCGGTGCAGGGTGCTGCCGCTGGCGGGCAGCGCGGCGCACAGCGCGGGGTCGATGCCGGCCGCTTCCAGTTTCGCCAGCGCATTGCGCACGCTTTCGGCCATGCGCTCGGCGGCGCGGCCCGTGGGCGCCGCCAGCGCGATGCGCGGCGCGGGCGCGCCGGACTGCGC
>JAEXTE010000344.1 GCA_023453655.1 Pseudomonadota bacterium | reverse complement strand
GGGGGGGGGGGGGGGGGGGGGGGGGGGGGGGCACCCTTGCGGGTATTATCCCACCCCACGCGCCCGCAACGCCGCGTGGCGGGCCCGGCAGGGGTGATCGCGGTACCATGGCCGGCCCGCTCCAAGGATCGCCGCCATGTCCCTCGACCCCGCCCTGCGCGCCCGCATCGAATCGCTGCTGCAGGCCAACCGCGCCGTGCTGTTCATGAAGGGCGAGCCGTCCGCGCCGCAGTGCGGCTTCTCGGCCAAGGCGGTGTCCGCGCTGGATGCGCTGGGCGCCGACTACGCGCACGTGAACGTGCTGGCCGACGGCGAGATCCGCGAAGGCATCAAGGCCTACGGCGACTGGCCGACGATCCCGCAGCTGTACATCGACGGCGAACTGGTCGGCGGCAGCGACATCATCGCGCAGATGGTCAACAGCGGCGAGCTGCATACCGCGCTCGGCCTGCCCGCGCCTGACCGCACGCCGCCGTCGATCACCATCACCCCGGCCGCGCTGGCGATGATCCGACAGGCGATCAGCGACGCCGGTGGCGAAGTGGTGCTGCAGGTGGACGTGGACCGCAACTTCCGCACCCGCCTGAACCTGGCGCCGCCCGACGCCGACGCCGTGGCCACCGAGGTCGAGGGCGTGCGCGTGCAGTTCGACCTGGCCGGCGCACGCCGCGCCGAAGGCCTGCGCATCGACTTCGCCGACGACATGCGCGGCAAGGGCCTGGTGATCGAGAACCCGAATGCGCCGCCGCCGGTGGTGCAGTCGACCCCGGCCGAGGTCGAAGCGCGCGTGCGCGCCGGCGAAATGGTCCTGGTCGACGTGCGCCCGCCTGAAGAGCGCGCGATCGCGTCGGTGTCCGTGCCGTTCCTGACCCTGGACGCCGGCAGCGCCGGGATCCAGGCGCTGCCGAATGACCGGCCGATCGCCTTCCTGTGCCACGCCGGCGGCGGCTGCGGCCGCGCCGCCGAGGAATTCCGGATGCTCGGCTTCCGCGACGTGCACAACGTGGACGGCGGCATCAGCGCCTGGTCGGACACGGTGGATCCGTCGATCCCGAAGTACTGAGTCCGGGTCCATGCGACGGGGCCGGCACATCCGCCCTGGGGCAATCGTGGTGGCGGTCGTCGCGCTGACGCTGGTCACTGGCGCGACCCTCCACCTTGCTTTCGGCGGTTCCCGGCCATCTCCAGCTGGTTACCAGCCGTGGATCGGCCTGCCCTCCGGCGGCATGGATGCGCATGAACACGCGGTCCGGCAGGTGTTGATCCGAACCGACGCTGCCATGTCATTGGCACGTGAGTGCGGAAACCCCTTTTCCCGGACAGGCGATGGCGAACACTATGTCGCGCACATCGGCGCGGGTGCATTCGGCCCCCCCCGCGTGGAGAATCGCGATGGACGTCCGCGGCCGCGACGTCGAGATCCGGTGGAGCGAGAATGGCTTGGTCGGTGCTCCTCCTCCGCCCCCTCCGCAGGGCGCGCCCCTTGGGGTTCGCAGTGCCACGGATGAGAACGTGACGCTTGTGACACCGGTGAGGACGCTTCGCCTGACACGGACGGAAATGGATTCCGTGCGCGCTCGCTGGCGGGATTCATTGCTGTGGGACTCACCCCAGGACAGCATCAGTCTGAACTGCCTCGATGGGAATCCGGTATTTCTGGAGGCCTGCATTGGTGGGCGCTATGCCGCCCGAATGCGAAATTGCGGGACTTCGATGCAAGCCACCGCGCGCCTCTGGGACGCCTTCAACGATGTCTTGCCCGCCCCCCTCCCCCGCCTACTGGCGTGATGGGAGTGGCCGTCCCATCCTCTGGACTGAACCTCAGAACCCGCCGCCTGCGTCCAGCCAGGCCTGCTCCTCAGGCGTGTTGACCCGTCCCAGCGCGCGGTTGCGGTGCGGGAAGCGGCCGAAGCGTTCGATCACGTCCAGGTGCGCCTGCGCATAGCGGGCGTAGCCTTCGTTGCCCAGCGCGTCGAACAGCGCGACCGAGTGACGCTGGTCGGCGAGGTCTTCGGAATGTTCGAACGGCAGGTAGGCGAACGCGCGCAGCTCCGCGTCGACGGCCTGGTCGAGGCCCGCGTCCACCATGCGGCGCGCGTAATGCAGGGCCAGCGGGTCGGTGGCGAAGGCGTGGCCGCTGCCGCGGAAAATGTTGCGCGGGATCTGGTCGAGCAGGACCAGCAGCGCCAGCGCGCCGTCGGCGCTGTCCATCCAGTGCTCGTACTCGCGCCGCGCGGCAGCGAAGTGCGCATCGGCGAAACGCTCGCGGCACTGCAGGTCGAACTGCTCGCCGCCGTTGAACCAGCTGGCGTAACCGGCGTCCCGCCAGAACCCGACCACCGCCTCCGGGGACATGGCGCGTGCGCTCACAGGAACGCCTTTTCGGCCGCGGACGGTTCGTGCCACCAGTCGTTGTCGCGTCCGTTGGCATAGCGCACCGGCGCGGCCGCGAGCTGCGCGTCGTCGACCCCGTCCAGGCAGGCCAGCTGCACGCCGACGAAGGCGCCGCCGGCTTCCGGGATGTCACCATGGTAATAGGGCCGCACGCCGCAGGTGCTGCAGAACACCCAGTGGACCACGCCGTTGCGGCTGTAGTCGGTGGTGGCGCCCGGATCGGTCAGCAGCCGGAACGCCTCGGGTTTGACGGAGGCCGACCAGTTGCGCGTCTTGCGGCAGATCGAGCAGTTGCACTTGCCGCCGCCGGCGGACAGGTCGAGGTCGACTTCGAACGCCACGTTGCCGCAGTGGCAGCTGCCACGATGGGTCTGGACCGCCATGGAGCCTCCTTGCAGGGACCGGCCGCCAGCATACGCCGCCGGCCGGCGCGCGGCAGCGCTACTCGTCGAAACGCAGGTGGCGCACCGACTTGCCGTGGCGACGGATCAGGCGCAACGCCTCGATGCCGATCTGGATGTGGCGCTCGACGTATTCGGCGCTGACCTTGGCGTCCGAGGCCTCGGTCTTGACCCCTTCCGGGATCATCGGCTGGTCGCTCACCAGCAGCAGCGCGCCGGACGGGATGCGGTTGGCGAAGCCGGCGGCGAAGATCGTCGCCGTTTCCATGTCGATGGCCATGCAGCGCATCGCACGCAGCCGTTCCTTGAACGCGTCGTCGTGCTCCCAGACGCGGCGGTTGGTGGTGAACACCGTGCCGGTCCAGTAGTCGTGGCCGAGGTCGCGGATCATGGTCGAGACCGCGCGCTGCAGGGCGAAGGCCGGCAGCGCCGGGACCTCCGGCAGCAGGTAGTCGTTGGACGTGCCCTCGCCCCGGATCGCGGCGATCGGCAGCACCAGGTCGCCGAGCTGGTTCTTGCGCTTGAGTCCGCCGCACTTGCCCAGGAACAGCACCGCCCTGGGCCCGATCGCCGAGAGCAGGTCCATCATGGTCGCGGCGTTGGGGCTGCCCATGCCGAAGTTGATCATGGTGATGCCGTCGGCGGTGGCGCTGGGCATCGGCCGGTCGAGCCCGACCACGGGCGCGCCGGTCATGCGGCTGAAGTGGCCGAGGTAGCCGCCGAAGTTGGTCAGCAGGATGTGCTGGCCGAAGTCCGCCAGCGGCACGCCGGTGTAGCGCGGCAGCCAGTTGGCGACGATGTCTTCCTTATCCTTCATCGAAGATCCTCCTGCGGGCATTGTGTCACGCGCCATGACTTTCGGCCGCTTGGCGGAACCGGGGCCAGCGGTTACCGTCGGCCGATCCGTCCCGTGAACAGGCCGCCATGCGCAAACCCCTCACCGCTGCCCTGTGTGCAGCCCTGCTCGCCGGCTGCGCGAGCACCACCGACCGCGATGCTGCCAGCGCACCGGCCAGCTCCGGCGTGGAGTCCTACGCGAGCACCTACCGCCCGATCCCGGCGCCACCGGTGCTGATCACCGGCGCCACGGTGCTCACCGGCGACGGCCGCCGCCTGGACAACGCCGACGTGCTGCTGCGCGACGGCAGGGTCGAGCAGGTGGGCAGCGGCCTGTCGGCCGGCGCCGACGCGGTGCGCGTGGACGGCAGCGGCAAGTGGGTCACGCCCGGCCTGATCGACGTGCACTCGCACCTGGGCGTGTACCCCAGCCCCGGGGCCAGCGCGCACAGCGACGGCAACGAGGCGACCGCGCCGGTCACCGCCCAGGTCTGGGCCGAGCATTCGGTGTGGCCGCAGGATCCGGGCTTCGGCGCAGCGCTGGCCGGCGGCGTGACCGCGCTGCAGATCCTGCCCGGTTCGGCCAACCTGGTCGGCGGGCGCGGGGTCACGCTCAAGAACGTCGCCGCCACCACCGCGCAGGGCATGAAGTTCCCCGACGCACCGCACGGGCTGAAGATGGCCTGCGGCGAGAACCCCAAGCGCGTCTACGGCCAGAAGGGCGGCCCGTCCACGCGCATGGGCAACGTGGCCGGCTACCGCGCGGCCTTCATCGAGGCGCAGGACTACGCGCGCAAGCGCGACAAGGACGCCTCCACCAAGCGCGACCTCAAGCTCGAGACCCTGGCCGGCGCCATGGCCGGCGACATCCTGGTGCACATCCACTGCTACCGCGCCGACGAGATGGCGCAGATGCTGGACCTGGCCCGGGAGTTCGATTTCAAGGTCACCGCGTTCCACCACGGCGTGGAGGCCTACAAGCTGGCCGACCGGCTTGGCGCGGAAGGCGTGTGCGGCGCGCTCTGGGCCGACTGGTGGGGCTTCAAGATGGAGGCCTTCGACGGCATCCAGGAGAACATCGCCATCGTCGACCGCGCGCCGGGCGGCTGCGCGATCGTGCACTCGGACTCGGACGAGGGCATCCAGCGCCTCAACCAGGAAGCGGCCAAGGTAATCGCCAACGCGCGCCGCGTCGGCATCGAAATCGCACCCGAGCACGCGATCCGCTGGATCACCCGGAACGCGGCCCGCGCGCTGGGCGTGGGCGAGGTCACCGGCACCCTGGCGCCGGGCAAGATGGCCGACGTGGTGCTGTGGAACGGCAATCCCTTCAGCGTCTACGCGCAGGCCGAACAGGTCTGGATCGACGGCGCCCACGTCTACGACCGCCACGATCCATCGCGCCAGCCGGTCACCGACTTCATGCTCGGCCAGCCGGTCGCGCAGGGAGGTGCGCGATGAGCCGCCCGGTCCGCAAGCGCGCCGGCCTCGCCGCCGCCCTGCTCGCCGCGCTGCTGCCGCTGTCGGCGGCCGCGCAGGACGTGCTGATCCGCAATGCGACCGTGCACACCGCCGGCGAGCGCGGCACGCTGCGCGGCGCCGACGTGATGGTGCAGGGTGGCCGAATCGCCGCCATCGGCAGCGGCCTGCAGGCCGGTGCCGCGCAGGTGGTCGATGCGCAGGGCCAGCCGCTGACGCCGGCCTTCTTCGGCGGCCTGACCGGCATCGGCATCGAGGAGGTCTCGGGCGAAGCCTCGACCCGCGATGCCTCGCTGGCGCTGGGCGAGAACGCCAAGGACATCACCGTCCGTCCCGAGTTCGACGTGACCCTGGCCTACAACCCCGAGTCGATCCTGCTGCCGGTGGCGCGGGTGGAAGGCATCGGCTTCACCCTGCTCAGCGCGGGCACGGTCTCGGGCGGCTCGATCGTCGGCGGACAGGGCGCGGTGGTGCGCCTGGACGGCAGCCCCGATCCGGCCGGCCCGAAGGTGCTGTTCCTGTCGCTCGGCGCGGGCGCCTCCAACCTCAGCGGTGCCTCGCGCGCCGGCCAGTGGATGCTGCTGCAGCAGCTGGTCGACGAGGCGCAGGGCCGGATCCCGGCCGACTCGCAGTTCGCCCTGCTCACGCCCGCCGGCCGCGCCACGCTCAACCGCTTCCTGGACAACCGCGGACTGGTGGTGGTCGAGGTCGATCGCGCCAGCGACATCCGCCAGCTGCTGCGCTGGGCGCAGAAGCAGCGGGTGCGCGTGGCCATCTCCGGCGGCGCCGAGGCCTGGAAGCTCGCCGGCGAACTCGCCTCGGCGCAGGTGCCGGTGTTCCTCGATCCGCTGGTCAACCTGCCGGGCAATTTCGACCGCCTCGGCGCGACGCTGGAAAACGCCGCGCGCCTGCACGCGGCCGGCGTGCAGGTCGGCTTCAGCCAGTCGGGCGACGCCTCGCACAATGCGCGCAAGGTGCGCCAGCTGGCCGGCAACGCGGTGGCCAACGGCCTGCCCTGGGACGCGGCGCTGGCCGGGCTGACCCGGGTGCCGGCGCAGGCCTTCGGCGTCGGCGACCGCCTCGGCACGATCGCGGTCGGACAGACCGCCGACCTGGTGCTGTGGAGCGGCGACCCGCTTGACGTGGCCCACACCGCGCGCCAGGTCTGGCTGGGTGGGCGGGCGATGCCGATGCGCTCGCGCCAGACCGAACTGCGCGACCGCTACCTGCGTCCTGCCCCGTCCGCCGAGTCCGGGGCGCTGCCGCGCGCCTACCCGGCCCGCGCAGACTGAACGCGGGGCCGCCGCGCGCCGCCAGCCCCCCCCCCGCCCGACCGGGGCACCGTCCGCG